>CAZJMM010000030.1:0-11797 GCA_964547155.1 uncultured Dehalococcoidaceae bacterium
TATAGCCCGGCTACAGACTTACTGGCCCTAAGAAATAAAATACAAGCCATTTTGTATGGTCACATACCACAGTACTATCTACCCACCGAAAAATGGTAGTAATTGGCTATTTACACCCATAAATAGACATAAGATACTGAAGCAGGACTAAACTTTATTGCTGATAATCTCGTTTATTATTAAGACGCAGTTTTGACGAAGAAGAGGCAAGCCGTGATGACCAAACCCAGTTTGAAAAAGAACGTATCTACTAGAACCAAGGAGTTACCCATTGTTTTTGGGAGTAATGGGGTGAAGCTTAAGGGTAAAGTCCTTTTCCCTTATGGTTCCAATGTGAGTCTGCCTGTTCCGGGTGCGGTTCTGTGCCACGGTTTTGCTGCTGATTACAGAGCTGTGGAGACCAGCGCTCGAATTCTAACAAAGCGAGGCATAGCCACCCTCATTTTTGACTTTCGTGGTCATGGCTTCAGTGAAGGTGTTGTTGATGGAAAGATGGTGGAAGATGTGGTTGATGCCTGGAACTTTTTGTCTGAGTTTCCCGGTGTCGATAAGAAGCGAATTGGGCTTATAGGACATAGCCTTGGGGCTATGTCGGCAATTATGGCGGCAGAGAAGGTGGACGATATCCAAGCTTTGGTCACCTTAGCTTGCCCACCGGAGACAGGCGATGAACTTTTCAACGATGAATTTTGCAACTTCAAAACCTGGGGACGAGAAAATGGTGTCAGTGAGCATCCGAAGCATGGTGCTTTCCCGTGGTTGACCGGGTTGGCTGCCTTAGTATTAAGAATCTGGATGCATTTCTTTGATTACCGAGTCCGGGTTAACTGGCAAAAGTTCTTTGGAGCCTTACCAGAGCTGAAAATGTCAGAAGTACTTAGGAACCTCCAGGACTGTGCCAAGCTTTTTGTATTCTGCGAGGGCGATAAGGTAACTCCTTATCAGAAGTCTATGCTTGCCTATGAAGCAGCCTGTGCACCTAAAGAAATGCTTTTAGCGAAAGGAGGCTTCCATACTACCCCGCTCTTACCTGGAAATTTGCGTCATCAGTGGATAAATTGGGCAGTAGCTACCTTGATGGGTGAACGAGACATCGGGAGGCAAGGATGAATATACTGAAAATATTTGAGGACTTTATAACGTTCGTCGGACTGGAGATTCTTCTCAAGGGAAAAGAAGCAGTGACTTCAACAGGCTGCGCCTTAGGAATAGTGGAAGCAGTGGAAATGGACGTAGAGAGGCACAAAGCGTGGATACTAATCAATGGTTCCTGTGAACCTGGAGAAATCCTCATAGACGTAGATGACATTAGCCATATTAGTGATGATAAGATAGTTGTCTCTGGGGGTAGGATAACCTGGCAGCCTCCAGCCAGATCTTTGGAAGATCAGCCCTGTTTGCCCCTTCCCCAGTCCTTACCCGTGGTTTGAAAATAGAAGTTCGCCTACCAGATACCGGCTCTGTCAGCAAATTTTCTAACTGACGCGCATCTGAATACTGGGGGTGTTTTTCGAGGGTAGTGTTGGCAAAATGTCTAGGCAAGCTTTCTCTGCTCTAAGTGAGGCGTCTCCATGACTGAGGTCAAACCTTTAACTGAAGCTACTGAAATTGTTACAAAATTACAACCAAACATAGCTTTACTCCTTTGTTATTTGTTTGGCTGGGCATCTGGTATAGTTTTTCTGTTTTATGCGAAAAAAGATAAAGTCATTCGTTTTAACGCTTGGCAGTCTATCATTATTTTTGGAATATTAAGCGTAGCTGTTGTAATTTTAAACTTAGTTCCACCCATTGGCGGTATTCTCCACTGGGTTTTGTTTGTTCTGTATTGGATTGTGGTTACCTTGAGCTTGGTCTTGTGGCTTTTCTTAATGGGTAAAGGTTACCAAGGGCAGGCTTACAGGTTACCTGTAGCTGGCGACTTAGCCTAGAGGTTACAAAGTTATGAACCAAAAAAGTACGGTGAAAAGAAGGAGTTTAAGCAACACGGTTCGTCGGTTTCTAAGGGTGCTTTCACCAAGGTAATTCGAGATTGGGGTGCTATACAGTCTTTAGAAAAGCGTTTCCGATACCCCACTGGCTTTTGGAAAATCTTGGGTAAGGATGTTCTCAACAATCCGAGAGGTGCGGTGGCTGTTAATGACGTTCAAGGTATTGTTGAGCATAGACAGGTAAAGGAAACGCTTGACCAGAACTACGACAATATAAAAGTAACCCTGAATGGAACCATCCGGGCTATGGCGCTAACAGTTGAGTTGCGGGACCCTTATACTGCTGGTCACCAACAGCGAGTAGCTTTGCTCGCCTGCGCTATAGCTAAGGAGATGGGACTTCCTGAAGAGCAAATTAACGGACTTCGTATGGCGGCAGTTATTCACGATATCGGGAAAATGAATGTGCCAGCGGAAATTTTGAGCAAACCCGGCAAGTTAACCGAAATGGAATTTGGTATCGTTAAAACTCACAGTCAAGCCGGTTATGAGATATTGAAGACAATAGAATTTCCATACCCAGTTGCCCAAATTGTGCTTCAGCATCACGAAAGAATGGATGGCTCTGGATATCCTTTAGGGCTTCGTGGCAAAGATATCCTTCTGGAAGTAAGAATCTTAGGTGTAGCTGATGTTGTAGAGGCTATGGCTTCTCATCGACCTTATAGACCAGCTCTTGGCATGGATAAAGCCTTAGAAGAAGTTTCGCGGAAAAAAGGCATCTGTTACGATGCTGATGTGGTGGATGCCTGTCAGAGACTTCTTACTGAAAAAGGCTTTAGGTTCGAGTAGTTCCATCCTATACTTCTGACTCTCCGGTATTATGACTTCAACCACGTCACCTGAGTTCATTGTTGTACCCCTGGGCAGCTATGTGGCATTACTCTGGTAAAGCGCTATTGCCAAAATGCGGTGATAGAAGGGCGGAGGTGTATTGGGTTGTTCCGTGCTCTCTCGCTCTGCTTGTTGGAGTTATCTCCCGTTGCTATAATGGAGCAATGCTTTATAAGCGAATAGTAGCTAAATTTGGCACGAGTCTACTTACTGCCGGCACTGACCGCCTCGACTTAGAAGTGATGGCAAGCCTGGTGGAGCAGGTGGCTCAGCTTCAGCGTCAGGGGAAAGAAGTGATAGTAGTTTCTTCTGGAGCTATTGCTGCCGGGAGACAGAAACTGGGGCTCACCAAAGAACGAAAGGACATCCCTTTCAAACAGGTTCTGGCTTCAGTGGGGCAGAGTCAGCTCATGCATGCCTATGAACAGCTTTTTGGAGGGCACAATATAAGCGTAGCACAAGCACTTCTTACCCGGGGTGACCTGACTGACCGTGCTGGCTATTTGAATGCGAGGAATACTCTACTTGCTCTTCTTGAACTGGGGGTTATCTGTATTGTTAACGAAAATGATGTAGTGGCTATTGATGAGATTGAAGGGGCTGCCTTCGGAGATAATGACAATCTTTCAGCTATGGTGGCTAATTTGATAGATGCTGACCTTCTAGTGATGCTTACTGATATTGGAGGTTTGTATTCTGCTGACCCACATCGTGACCCTAAGGCTAAGCTTATACACCGAGTAGAGAAGATAGATGCCGAGATTGAGCGTTTAGCAGGGGGTGCTTTTGATTATCAAGGAACCGGGGGGATGGTAACCAAAATTGAAGCGGCTAAGTTGGCAACAGCTTCTGGAGTCACGGTAGTCATTGCTGATGGGAGAGAACCTGATACCCTTATTCGGGTTGCCAGCGGTGAGGCAGTGGGAACTTTATTTTCACCCAGGGTAAGTAAACTGGAGAGTAAGCAACGCTGGCTGCTTAGTGGTCTTGCCTGCAAAGGGAAGTTGGTTGTGGACGAGGGAGCAGCCTCGGCGATTAAGAAGCAGAATAAGAGCTTGTTGCCGGCTGGTGTCGTCACCGTGGAAGGTGATTTTCAGCGGGGTGACATAGTGGACATTTTTGACCAGCAAGGTGATCATCTGGGCTCCGGTATAACCAATTACGGTTGTCTTGACATAAATACTATTAAAGGTTCTCGTTCGGACAAAATTTTTAGCCTTTTGGGTTATGAATATGGTGCCGAGGTGGTCCACAGAAATAATATGGTCATCGTATGACGAGTTTTGGGCTAATTTTGGAGGAAATATGGAAAGGATTGCAAAGGAGTTGGAGGAGAAGGGCAGGGTAGCTAAAGCAGCTTCGAAGAAACTCGCTTTTTTGTCCACAGAAATAAAGAACAGGGCTTTACTTAGTATTGCTGAAGCTCTTCAGTCCAGAGAGAAGGAGATCCTGTCGGCGAATCAACTTGACTGTAAGGAAGCTGAAGCCTCAGGAATGAGTGCAGCCATGTTAGACCGTCTCATGCTGTCTTCTGACCGCTTGAAAGGGATAGCTCAGGATGTGCGGACAGTAGCTGCTCTACCTGACCCCGTGGGGGAAGTCTTTGAAATGCGCACTCTGCCTAATGGTCTGCAGGTAGGCAAGAAGCGGGTGCCTTTGGGTGTCATTGGAGCCATTTATGAAAGTCGCCCCAATGTTACTGTGGATATCTCTGTGCTGTGTCTTAAGTCTGGCAATGCGGTCATTCTAAGGGGAGGAAAGGAAGCACTCCGGTCCAATTTGGCTTTGGCTAAGGTAGTTCAAGATGCTGCCTATAAAGCTGGAATCCCAGAAGGAGCAGTACAATGTATTAAATCACCGGAGCGTGCTTTAGTTGACCAAATGCTCAAGATGAGAGATGTCATTGATTTATTAATCCCCAGAGGCGGGGCTGAGTTGATAAAATTCGTGACTGATAATGCGACTATGCCAGTTGTGTCTGGAGGCATAGGTGTTTGCCACACCTATGTGGATAAGAGTGCTAACTTGGGGAAAGCAGTGGCTATTGCCTATAATGCCAAAGTGCAGCGACCTACAGTATGCAATGCTTTGGATACTCTTTTGGTTCATAATGAAGTGGCAGGAAGCTTCTTACCTTTATTAGCTCGTGAATGGTCAAAAGCTGGGGTAGAAATGCATTGTGATAAGCGTGCCTTGTCTATTTTGAAGCTTTTGCCTTCTGTAAAGCTGGTAGCAGCTCAAGAAGAGGACTGGGGTAAAGAGTTCCTGGCTCTGATTGGTGCTATTAAGGTGGTTGACTCATTGGACGAAGCCCTGAAGCATATTGAGCGGTATGGTTCTGGACATTCCGAGGCGATAGTGACTGAAGATTATTCGGCAGCTATGCGTTTCGTTAATGAGGTGGATGCGGCTTGTGTCTATGTCAATGCCAGTACTCGCTTTACGGATGGAGGGCAGTTTGGTCTGGGAGCTGAGGTAGGAATAAGCACACAGAAATTTCATGCTCGGGGTCCCATGGGGCTTAAAGAGTTGACCAGCCATAAGTGGATTGTTTTCGGCAGTGGGCAAGTGCGTCCGTAGCTTCTCAATGCAGTGCACTTAAAGCTTCCTTTTGAATTTGGAAAAGCTGCTGAATTCCCTTTTCGGCTAAAGAAAGAAGCGAATCTACAGTTTTTTGGGAGAAAGGTTTAGTCTCGGCAGTACCTTGGATTTCCACGAATTCACCTTTATCGGTCATAACCACATTGAAATCTACTTCAGCTTTGTAGTCCTCTTCGTAACAAAGGTCAACCAACTCTTCGCCACTAACGATGCCAACACTGATAGCAGCTACAGCGCTCTTCAATGGGATTCTGGGAATAACTTTTGCCTTGCTTAGGCTGCGAAAAGCTTGGAATAGAGCCACATAGCCTCCGGTGATGGCGGCAACTCGGGTACCGCCATCAGCCTGCAGTACATCGCAATCTACAATGAAAGTCCTTTCACCCAAAGCGGCTAAGTTGGTCACAGCTCTAAAGCTGCGCCCAATAAGGCGTTGGATTTCCTGATTTCTGCCACCCATTCTGCCTAAAAGAGTATCTCGGGGGGTACGAGTTAGGGTTGAGCGGGGTAGCATAGCGTATTCGGCAGTAATCCAGCCAATACCTTCGCCTCTAAGAAAATTAGGGACTCTTTCTTCTATGCTCACGGTACACAGGACGCGAGTGCGTCCCAGCTCAATTAGGGCAGAACCTTCGGCAAAGAGCTGGTAACCCGGGCTAATGTGAACTGGGCGTAGTTCGTTGCTGGCTCGACTGTCAATTCTCGTCATATTTTAGAAGTATAACATTACCAATTTGTGCTCACAACCTTCAGCCGCATTATCCTTGACATTTTGAAATTCGTGAGCTAAAGTAAATTCTTTAGCTACTTCAAAAAGTCAACTTAAGGAGGTTATAGCTTCATGAATTGGTTTAAGGCAAGTTGTTACACTTTCTGCCTTCCATTATTCTTCTTAATAATTGGTGGAGTAAGCCAGCCGATACTGGCAATGTCTAAGGTTGATAATGTATTGACACCGATAGCGCTTGGACAGGAAGTCCCGCCAGATTCTACTTTTCAAGAATCACTTAAACTTGAGACCAAATATCCGTCGGTGCAAGGTAATGCTGGTAGCATTTTTGAATTTGAAGTCAAAATCAACTACAGAGGTGAAGTCGGTCGAGAATTTCAACTTTCGACTAATACTCCGGAGGGCTTTCTAGTGACTATCACTCCTGCTTATGAAACTAAAGAAATAAGTAGTATTTTTCTTGGAGCAAACCTGGCTTATCCAGAGACGATAAAGGTAAAGACCACCCCTGCCCACTTGCTTTACACTGAAAAACTCCCGCCTCCTGGGGAGTATGTGATTACTCTGACTGCCTCTTCCACAGACGGGAAATTAGCGGCTGATATTGACCTTAAAGTTATTATTACTGCTAAGTACGATATGTCGGTAGAGACTGGTGGTGGTCTGGAAGGCAGACTCAATACCAAAGCCGCTGCCGGTGAAGACAATCATATAACTCTGGTAATCACCAATACTGGGACAGTCCCACTGGAAAAGCTCACCTTTTCTTCGGAAAAGTCCGCGGGATGGAGTGTTACCTTTGAACCCAATGAAATTGACTCTATTGCCTCAGGAGCCAATCGTGAAGTTGATGTGAATATAAAGCCACCTCGGAAGACCGTGTCTGGTGACTACCAAGTGGCTCTGAAAGTTGATACAAAGGATAACGTGGCTTACAAGAGACTCGATATCCGGGTAACTGTAGAAACATCTGCAATCTGGAGTTGGGTTGGTATTGGTATCGTGATAGTCGTGGTGGCGGGTTTGGCGGTTGTTTTTACACGGCTGAGCAGGCGGTAAGAGGTGAGCACACAACTGGCTATTGAAACTGTAGAATTAACTAAAAAATACGATAGTTTTATCGCTGTAGACAAGCTTAATCTACGCATAGAGAAAGGAGAGGTTTTTGGCTTTCTCGGACCGAATGGGGCTGGCAAGACTACGGCAATATTGATGCTGCTTGGTCTTACAGAACCGACTTCAGGCTCAGCTCAAGTTTTCGGCTATGATTCTACTCGAGAGCCGTTAAAGGTGAAACGCATCGTTGGTTATATGCCAGAAAAAGTTGGTTTCTATGAAGACCTAACTGCCCGCCAGAACCTGAGATATACTGCTCAGTTAAACGGAATGCGCGAGGCAGAGACCTCTCAGAGGATTGACCAGCTTCTGGAGATGGTAGGGTTAGCTGATGTTGCAAACCAAGTGGTTAGCAAATTCTCCCATGGGATGAAACAGCGCCTGGGAATAGCGGATGTGCTGATTAAAGAGCCAGAAGTGGTAATCTTGGATGAGCCGACGGCTGGGATTGACCCAAAGGGAATTGACCAGGTTTTGGATATCATAAAAAGCATGGCTAAAAGAGGGATAACTATTATCTTGTGCTCTCACCAGTTGTCTCAAGTGCAGAAGGTATGTACTCGTGTTGGAATATTAGCCAAAGGTCGTTTGGTTGCTGAGGGCTCAGTGGAGCGGTTGGGTAGGGAGGCAGTGGCGGGTGGGCGTTTCCGAGTTGATGTCCAGGTAGCTGAACCGAACGCTAAACTCGTCAAGTCCATAAAGCAGATTAGAGGCGTTTTGAATGTAGAAGAGTCCGGGAATTCGTTACTGGTTGGTTGTAATGCTGATTTAAGACCTCAAATAGCTAAGGCTATTGTCGAGGCTGGCGGCTCACTGATTGAAATGAAGATTGAGGAATACGGGCTCGAAGAAATTTACCGAAAATACTTCCGAGAGGGCTAAATATGCCGGGATTGATGACAATTTTCTGGAAAGAGTTGTCTGACCATTTCAATGGTTGGCGAGCTATAATTTTATCCTTATTGATTTATGGTGCGGGGTTGTCATCTCTTTGGATAGCGAACCAGTATATAAGGTCAGAGGTAACCGAGACCACGTCATTTGTTTTTTTGAGGCTTTTTGCTGTTTCCGGTGGAGGAGTGGTTTCCTTTACGTTTTTCATGTCGATTTTACTACCAATAGTGGGCATAATTCTCGGTTTTGACGCCATAAATAGCGAGAGAAATAGCGGCAACCTCAGCCGACTTCTCTCCCAGCCGATATACCGCGATTCAGTGATTAATGGTAAGTTCCTAGCTGGTCTGTTTACCTTGTCCATTTTGACAGTAAGCATAGTGGCTATTATTGCGGGTATGGGATTACGAATGATTGGCGTCGCCCCTGGTCCCGAGGAAATATTGAGACTTATTGTTTTTGTATTTTTTAGCATAGTTTATGGGGCTTTCTGGCTAGCCTTAGCTCTTCTTTTTTCACTTCTATTCAAACAAGTTACTACTTCAGCCTTAACTTCACTAGCCATATGGCTATTCGTTGTAGTCTTTTTCCTTTTTGGGATTGCCGGATTCATTGCGAATGCTATAGTGCCCATTGACTCCAATTCACCATTAGAATTACAGGCTGAGAACGCGGGGCTAGCAGCGGCACTTAGCAGAATTTCACCTGTTTACTTATATGGAGAGGCGAGTCTACTTTTAATATTGCCGAAGACTATGACAGGATTTGGTATTAACCCAGGCGAGCTTCTTTACCCTCTGCCGGTGGGGCAGAGCCTGCTACTTGTCTGGCCTCATCTGACGAGTTTGATTGCTCTATCTGCCTTGTGTTTTGCCATCTCCTATGTAAAGTTCATGAAAGAAGAAATAAGGTCGACCTGAAATCTTGGCTTATTCTTTGGCACTTTAAGGCTTGTGAGATTGTAGGAAAGTTAATTTGCTTGGTTGAATTAAAGGGGGGCAACTTAGGGAGGTCATAGCTAAATGAATTTATTTCGGGCGAATTGTTTTATACTTTGCCTCTTGTTATTCGTATTCATAATTGGTGGGATGTATCAACCGGTACTGGCAAAGTCTGAAGTGGATACCGCGCTCACAACTGTTGAGCCGGGACAGTCTCAGCCACCCGATAATAGAGAGACAATTAAATTGGAAGCCAAGTTTCCAATATTGCGTGGAAATTCAGCCAGCACCTATATATTCGATGTAAATATAAATTATATAGGCAAAGAGGCTTGTGAGATTAAGCTTTCGACTACTACCCCTGATGGTTTTTTGGTGTCTATACATCCTTCCTCCTCTGAAACCCAAGAAATAAGCAGTATTTTTCTGGAACCGGTACTAGAGTCTACACCGTCTACACAGTTAATAAATGTGTCGGTTAGCCCTACCTTTTCATCATACACCGAGAAACTCCCGGCACCTGGGGAATATGTGGTTACTTTAACTGCCTCTACTTTGGACGGGAAGGTAACAGCGAGTGTTGACCTCAAGTTCGTTATAACCGGTAAATATGAAATTGAAGTAAAGACTGCAGGTGCTCTGGAAGGCAGGCTGAATGCGCAGTTAACTGCCGGTAAAGATAATCATATTACTATGGTGGTCGTCAATACCGGGACAGCCCCAGTAGAGAAAGTCACCTTTTCTTCGGATAAGCCAACGGGATGGGATGTTACCTTTGAGCCCGATGAAATCGACTCTATTGCTCCGGGAGCCAGTCGTGAAGTTGATGTGAATATAAAGCCACCTGGTAAGGCTGTAGCTGGTGATTATGAAACGACTCTGACGGTTAACACAAAAGATAACTTAGCTAAGGGTGAGCTTAATATTCGAGTTACAGTGCTGAAATCTACGATTTGGGGCTGGATCGGTGTTGGTATTGTGCTGTTAGTGGTAGCTGGTCTGGCAGGCATTTTTAAGCGATTTGGTAGGCGGTAGAGAATCAGGTGGGCAGACCCACCTTTGGATAAATCTGGTCATTTATCTGTTTTTACCCACAATTTTTGACCATCAGTAATAAATTCGATAGTGCCCCTTTCCGAGGTGGCATAAATCTTATCTTCACTAAGCTTCGCTTTTAGCCTTTCCATCACCTCTGGATGGGGATGACCGAATCTATTGTCTTTGCTTACGGAGATTACCGCTACTTGAGGGTCGACCACAGCTAAGAACTCTGACGAAGTAGAAGTATCGCTACCATGGTGAGCCACTTTTAATACTATACTTCTAAAGTTGGCTCGCTCAGCAATGAGTTTCAATTCCGCCTCCCTTTCAATGTCAGCTGTAAACAAGAAACTGACATTATCCCAATTCAAGCGGAGGACTACTCCATTGTTGTCAATGTCGTCAGCAGTGCCTTCAAGGAGCTTTGGGGGTGGATTAAGTACTTCCATCATTATTCCTTGACCTAAATCGAGGGTCTGTCCAGCTCGGGCAGGGGTATAACTAATTTGTTTTTGGGAGACAAGTTTTAGCCACTCTTGATAAATAGGAGTATCGTAAGCTATTCCTGGCTCCAGCACTTGTTTTACCTGGTACCGGTTAAGCGCCTCTACGAGACCGGCAATATGGTCGGTCTGAGGTTGTGTCAGAATTACAAGGTCAATAGTCCTATCCCAGAAGGCAAGTTTTCTCCCTAGTTCTAAGTTTAGTGCTTGGGGGCTGGGTCCACCATCAATGAGGATGTCTTGGCGGTTTGGCATTTGAATGAGGATAGCATCGCCTTGACCAACATCGAGGAAGCTCACGTGAAGATGGTTATCAGGCATGGTCAGGATGGCTACCCAGACGAGGGCAAAGACTATCAACAAAGGCAGGATTGCTCGTTTTTTAGGAAGCCGAGAAAGAAAGTCAAAAAAGTCTTCGGCTAACTGTTGGCTTTTAGCAAATATGTTGGACAAAAACTCAGTTACTTGCTTTCGAGAGCTGAAAAGCCAGATAACGCCGATGAGAGCAAAATAGTAACTCCATACTTGCCAGAGATGAATTGCGCCTATTTCGAAGTAAGACAGGGGCAGAGCGTCAAAGGCTTTGACTACCAGAAGGAAGTAAGTAAGGAAAAGCCAGCCTACCCAAGCCAAGACTTGGGCTAAAGGTAGAAATATAAGCCCGAGGACACCAACTAATATGGTAACAACAATAATGCCTGGCTGGATGGGTAGGGCTAAGAGTGTGGCTGGAAGACCAACCAAGGATATGGTGCCAAAGTAATAGGCGATAAGAGGCAAGGTGGCAGCAATAGCACTTAAGGTGATGGCAAAGCCATCAATAATTGTATTAATGGCTGAGGTAAATGCATTCTTATCCTTCAGGATGGTGAAAGTTTGTCTTCTTGTCCATCCCTGTATGGGAGGAGATAGAAAAATAAGTCCTGCCATTGATAGGAAGCTGAGCTGGAAAGCTACATCCCATAATAGCTGAGGTTTGATTCCTACCATTACGGCTGCGGCTAATGTAATAGCAATAATGGAGCTGCGTTGCCTTCCCAAATATTCAGCTAACAAAAACAAGCTACCCATTATGGCGCCCCGGACTATTGGCGGTCGCATGCCAGTGAACAAGGTATAAAACCAGATAACTAAAAAAGCCAGCCA
>CAZJMM010000031.1:0-11787 GCA_964547155.1 uncultured Dehalococcoidaceae bacterium
CTTATGCGTCCGCTCCCCTTATGGCGGGAAAAGAGATTACAGAGCCAAACAAGATTCCAGTCTTTCATAGCGCAGTTTCACCAGAGTTTGTTAAGCCCGAATATAAGTATCTTACACATTGCTATCATTGGGTAGTAGCTGTTTTATACAGACAATGGAAGTGGCACATAGAGAGGATTCGCCCAAGGAATGTAGTCATGGTTGAATACGATGATGTGACCGGGCGTGCTATGGCCAAAATGCACGCAGCCATAGTGGCGAAATTTCCAGGGGTGGAACTAACCTCACTCTATATGCCTCACGGTGCTCCAGATGTGACTCCGATAGCGACTAAGATAAAGTCCGCAAATCCGGATTTCGTTTACATAGGCAGTGTTATGGGAGGAGCAGAACTTTTTCGACTTGTAAAGGCAATTCATGAGACTGGTTGGAAGGGAAACGTAGACTCTACTTATCTTGCGGTGGCATTGCCTGAGATAGTGGAAAAGCTTGGTAAGCAAGTAGTTGAAGGAAACACGGTAGGAATCACGGATCCCAGCCAATTCTCATGGGCCCCAAAATTACTATTAGAGCATCGTAAGAATTATGAGAAGAAATATGGAGTATGGGAAAATGATGCTATTGGTTGGGTGGCGGGTTGGTATGTCTTTCTGGCACTTGTAAAGAAGGCAGATAGCCTCGATCCGGATGTACTCATGGATGCCAGAGAGGGATTAGAATTCGATATGCTATGGGGTCGTGCCAAACTCGTGCCAAGGCTCGATATGAAGAACCCTAGATACATTGAGAATATATACCCCACATATCGTGGGGTGATTAAAGATGGGAAGGTCGTTCTCCTCGTGACGTTTACAGTGGAATCTGTACTTAAGGCTGCTGAGGAGTTTTATGGAATGCCCGTACTTCCTCGGTAGAGTGTGCTGCTTTTCCTATTAATTAGCGACACACGCTCGTTCACTCACTAGCCAAACGGTCCCTTTGAAAGGGAATTATGGAAGAAAACCAAGGTTAGATTGAATCAACGAGCTGAAGAGAGCAAACACTGGGAGTAAGAGAGTCATAGTGAAGGCGCAATGCTAAGGAACCTTTGTGGTTCGGTTGCCCGCTCAGTGCGAAAAGCAAATCCTTAATGAATAACGCCATGAAGGCTACTCACCCTTCACAGCCCCCGGAGCTTATGTAGGGGCCTCCTTAGCACCAAATGATGATCTTGGCGACCACATGGATACAGTATTATTGGCCCAGCTATTAATAAATGGGTTACTCGTGGGCGGGAGCTACGTTTTGGTGGCCTCAGGTTTGACCTTAATTATGGGTGTTGCCCGGATACTCAACATTGCGCACGGCGAGTTTTATCTCCTAGGCGCCTACGCTTTCGTATTTTTATATGGATTCTTCCATCTAAACTGGATACTGGCTCTCATCGGATCCGCATTGATCGTAGCTATCATCGGAACAATCTGTCACTGGCTTATTTTCAGGCATTTACTTGGCAATTTCTTTGCTACTATGTGCGCCAGTATAGGTCTACTGATGCTACTCAATCAAAGCGTAGTAGTAGTCTTCGGAGAGAGGGACTACTTTGTAATGCCCATCTTCAGAGGTATATTGAACATCGGTGGCCTAACACTTCCATATGATAAGGTCATAGTATTGGGGGTAAGTCTATTCGTAATGTTAGGCTTGTACCGTTTCCTAAACACGAAAGTCGGCAAGGCAATGACCGCCACTAGTATGGACTCCGAAGCAGCAGTCCTACTCGGAATAAGCCCTACGATCATATTCATAACAGCTATAGCTGTGGCTTCCGCTCTAGCTGGCATAGCGGGCGGCATGATGGCACCTATCATGGGCGCTAACCGCCATCTCTCTGGAATCATACTACTGGCAATTCTTATTGTACTTGTGGCAGGTCATGGCAGCATGAAAGGAGCAGTCATAATTGGCTTGTTAGTAGGACTAGTGGAGAGTTTCGGGTACCAGTTCCTGGGTACTTGGTATTTACTAGCTCTTTTTATCCTATTGGGAATTATTATTTACTTCAGACCCGAAGGACTATTTGGCGAGGCACCTCCCGAGGTCTAGCTGGTTTTCGAATGAAGAAACTAGGGGTCGTATCCATTTTAGGGTTCGTCTTGATGGTGATACCATTAGTGCTTGAGCGTGTTTATGTTATACATCTTTTTATCATGAGCGGCATCTATAGTATTATTGTACTGGGTGTTCTTCTACAATTTAAGCTCGGATTATGGAATCTGGGTGCAGCGGCCTTCTGGGGTATCGGAGCGTATTCTTCAGCTTTATTAGTGAGAGAGTTGGGTTTATCTTTTTGGCTCAGCCTCCCATTAGCTGCTCTGATAGCCGGAGCCTGCGCCTTATGTCTTGGTAGTTTTTTTATTAGGGCCGGTCGCGTTAGTTTTCTTCTGTTGACTATGGTTCTAAATGGCGTCTTTGTAGAAATAGTGGGACATTGGGAGTTAGTTGGTGGTTGGGAGGGTATTCCACGTCTTCCAAAGCCCAGTATTCACGTTTCCTTCAACGGGTCCGTAATGGAATTTGTCACTAAGACTCCATACTATTATCTCCTCTTGTTCCTATTGTTAATGACCGTCGTTGCCTTCTATGCACTCTATAGCTCTCGAATTGGTAGAACCTGGAGCGCAATTGGGTTAAACTCCCCCTTGGCAGCGATGCTGGGTGTAAACCTCTTCAGATATAAGTTGATAGCATTTATCATCGCCGCTGCGAGCGCGGGCATGGGTGGCAGCTTCTATGCTCATTACCAAGGTTTTTTAGTTCCCAGGATGTTTGACATGCACGAGTCGTTCTATTTCATGCTTTATGGCGTTGTAGGAGGTTTGGCTTACCCTATTGCTGGAGCAATTGTCGGTTCATTTATAGGAGTTGCTATTCCGGAACTCCTACGTGTTGGTGAGATGTTCCAGGCTATATTTTTCGGTATAATACTCATACTGGTCATCCTCTTCGCGCGTGGAGGTGTAGCAGGCCTGTTAGGCCAAGTTTACCCCATAATTATAAAAGGTAGCAAAGGGGTTATATTTCCTTTTTTCAGGGAGCTAAAATCTTAGGGAAGCGGTCTGAGGTTTTTTACTATGGTAGTTCTTGAGATAAGAAATTTGAGCAAATACTTTGGTGGGCTGGCTGCAATTGAGAGCTTGGACTTAAACGTTGTAGATTCTGAAATATTAGGAGTAGTAGGACCTAATGGTGCTGGGAAGAGTACATTGTTCAATGTCATTTGTGGCTTCCTTCGCCCCTCGAAAGGGAAGGTGTTATTTAAAGGGGAGGATATAAGCAAATTAGACACACACGAGATAGCCAGGCGAGGGGTGGGGAGAACCTTTCAACAAACATCATTATTTATGATGTCGACAGTCTTTGAGAATGTGCTCACTGGGTTTCACATGAATTATCGCGTTGGGTTCTGGAAAACATTCTTACATACCACAGCAGCTCGGAAAGAGGAGCAAATTGCCAGGCAGAAAAGTCAGGAGGTATTAGATTTCATAGGTTTAGGTTCGCAGAAAGACGTGATAGCACAGAAGCTTCCTTACGGTAACCGGAAAATTTGTGGGCTCGCGACAGCTCTCGCTGCTAACCCCGAGTTGTTGCTCATGGATGAACCGATGGCAGGAATGAACTACGCTGAAATAGCAACAATGGTAAAGGTTATCGGAGAGCTACGTGCTCGTGGCTTAACTATCATCTTGGTAGAGCACAACATGTACGCAGTCAGGAATCTGTGTGATAGAATCGTGGTGCTAAACTATGGGCGAAAGCTTGCTGAAGGTGTGCCTGAGGAGGTGTTAAGAAATAAAGAGGTAATTGAGGTTTATATAGGAAGAGGTTAGGAGGAAGTAGCTGGTGCTTGAAGTGAAAGATGTAAGAGCCTCCTACAGCATGGGAGAAGTGCTGAAGGGCGTATCGATAAAGGTCGAGAGTGGGACGATCTGTGTCGTTCTGGGGGCTAATGGGGCTGGGAAGACAACGCTTTTGAGGACCATTTCTGGACTCATTAAGCCTGCCTCCGGGGAGATATGGTTCCAGAGTAAGAGGATAGATACACTGTCTCCCTATGAGATTGTTAGGTTAGGAATTTCGCATGTCCCCGAAGGCAGAAGACTTTTTATGGGGATGAGGGTAGAGGACAACTTAAAGTTGGGCGCTTATTTGCGTAAGGATAAAGACCAGGTGGCAAAAGATATTGAGCGGATGTATGAACTATTCCCGATTTTGTGGGAGAGACGTACACTATTGGCAGGGAGCCTAAGCGGTGGTGAGCAACAGATGTTAGCAATTGCGCGCGGTTTAATGACTAAGCCCAAGTTATTTTTAATGGACGAACCGAGTCTCGGATTATCACCTGTGCTAGTCCAAAAAATAGCAACAACCATCGCTAATGTAAAGGAAACCGGGATAGGTGTTCTTTTAGTAGAGCAGAATGCTTATGTGGCTCTTAATCTTTCTGAAAAAGCATATGTCCTACAGATAGGTAGTATCGCTTTGCAAGGTGAGTCGAAGAAATTAGCAAGTGACCCAGCATTGATAGAAGCCTATTTAAGCCTGAGGCCGACTTAACCTAAAGAGAGGTCACAGATGATAGAGATCGAGATCGTTGGCACTGGGGGACAGGGTGCTGTGGTTGCTGGCAAGCTTCTAGCTGATGCCGCCCTTGAATCTGGGTATGAAACTCAGGCATTTGCCTCATATGGGTATGCCCGGCGCGGTGGTACCGTAGCCAGCTATGTCAGAATGTCGAAAGAGAAGATTTTAGTTCATTCCGAGATATATGAGCCAGATTACATCGTGTTAATGAGTGAAGACTTTGCCAAGGACCCAAAGACGGTAGCTAATTTGAAAGAAGGTGGGGCATTGCTCATTAATAGCGCACAGCCGCCTGAATACTTTTCATCGTTGGGAAATCTTACGATATTTACTGTTAATGCCGACCGCATTGCTTTGGACAAAGGATTGAAGCTGGCCAGCGGTATACCGATCATTAATACGGCAATAGTGGGAGCCGTTGGAGGTATGATTTCAGTGGTCCGCATAGAAAACCTGGCTGGGGCGATTAAGAAGCAAAAAATCCCCAACCCTGCGGAGAATATAAGCGCCGCTGAAGAAGCCTACCGAGAAGTGAAGCCGCAAGGCGCAGGGGTCACAATTGCGAAGGTCAGAGCCGAAGAGCCATTGCGGATTTTGGAGCCATACCCCCAATATCAAGCCAAGATGTCTCCCTGCGAGGCTATTTGTCCCGCCGGTCATGCAATTCGAGAAAGTATGGCTTTAATCCAAGATATGCGATTTGAAGAAGCCTTAGAAAATATACTGAAGGAAAACCCCTTTCCTGGGACGTGCGGGCGTATCTGTCCTCACACCTGTGAAAAACATTGCAACCGAGCTGAGTATGACGAGGGGGTAGCGATAAACGCTTTGGAAAGAGCAGCATTCGATTATGCGAACATAAACGTAGTAAGCAAACCTACAAAGAAAGAGAGGACAGGGAAGAGGGTAGCAATCATTGGGTCTGGTCCAGCAGGATTGAGTTGTGCCTATTTCCTGGCCATGCTGGGTCATAAAGTTACTGTATTTGAGAAATTGCATGTGGCGGGTGGCATACCAAGAATAGGGATACCCAGATATCGTCTCCCTAAGGAGATAATTAATAGCGAAATAGCATGGATTGTTGAGCTGGGGATCGATCTTAAGCTCAACACCGAGGTGGGGAAGGATATCACTTTTGAGGAGATTAGACAGGGATTTGATGCCTGTTTTATTGCTAACGGTGCTCATAAATCAATACGCCTGAATATCCCGGGGGAAGATGTCACAGGAGTAATTCCAGGGCTAGAGTTCTTGCAGGCTATTGCTTTTGGGGAGAAAATAAATTTAGGCTTAAAAGTAGCTGTCGTTGGTGGTGGCAATACAGCAGTAGATGCAGCCAGAACGGCAAAGAGGCTAGGAGCACGAGAAGTCTCCATTATCTACCGGCGTTCGGCTAGGGAGATGCCAGCCTACTGGCACGAGGTAGAGGGGGCGAAAAAAGAGGGCGTGAAGATCATATATTTAGCTATGCCAGTTCAAATCCATAAAGATGGACGGCGAGTGCAGAAGTTGGAGTGTGTCAAGACAAGACTGGGCAAGAAGGACAAGGATGGCCGGCGTCATCCGTATGCGGTTAAGGATAGCAATTTTATAGTGGATGTAGATACAGTTATCGTTGCTGTAGGCGAGACGGTTGAAATTCGTTTCATGCCCAGCAGCATTGAAAGAAACGACTCTTTAATCAAGATAGACCAACTGGGCAGGACATCTCTGGCAGGTGTCTATGCCGGCGGTGATGTTACCACCATGTCCCGCTCGGTTGTGGAGGCCATTGCTTCAGGTAAAAGGGCTGCTTTAGGCATAGATATCTTTTTGAAAGGCGTTAGTGAGGGAGCCCTTGCTGGTATTCAAGGGGAAGGGACTGGCATTGTCTCTATGGGCAGGTATTTGTCCGGAGCTCATAGTAGTGAGGATGGGAAACCGGTTTCTTTTGCCGACTTAAACACGGCCTACTTTTCCAAATCGCACCGCGCTCAGATACCTAAACTTCCCGGTACGGTTAGAATCCCAACTTTTAACGAGGTTAATTTGGGACTCCCCAAAGAGGCAGCTGTGGAAGAGGCTAAACGATGCTTTCAATGTGGCCGTTGCAATCTATGTGAGAACTGCTACATTTTCTGTCCTGATATTGCCGTCAACTTTGATGAAAAGGCTTCTTCCTTCACTATTAATTATGAGTTGTGCAAAGGATGTGGCATATGCGTTGAGGAATGCCCTCGTAACGTAATATCGATATTGAGGTGAAAAAAGCTTTATGAAAAAGGTGATCAGTGGCAATGAAGCGGCAGCTTATGGGGTGATGCTATCTCGCCCCAAGGTTATTTGTGCCTATCCAATCAGCCCCCAATCGCGTATCCCTGAACTTCTCTCAGAATGGTGTGCCCAAGGGTTGCTGCTGAAAGCAAAATTCGTCAATGTGGATTCTGAGACAACAGCCTTAGCTTATGTCATGGCAGCCTCAGCAGGTGGGGTTAGGGTTTTTGCAGCTACTTCATCTCAAGGTCTGGCGTTGATGCATGAACAACTTCATTGGTCAGCTGGGGCACGCTTGCCAATCGTACTGGCTAATGTTAATCGTCAGCTTTACTGGCCAGGGGGTGTAGGTTGTGACCAAAGCGACAGCTTGTCCCAGAGGGATACTGGCTGGCTTCAATTATATTGCGAATCAAACCAAGAAATTCTGGATACCATCATTCAAGCGTACAAGATAGCCGAATTGGTAAGTCTGCCGGTAATGGTATGCTTCGACGGGATATATCTTTCATACCTCCAAGAGGGAACAGAGATTCCTGAACAGGAACTGGTAGACGAGTACCTACCACCTTATGAGCCTAAATTCAGAATACCTCGCTGGGGTGCTAAGCTCTATTTTAAGCATCCTTCGGAGTTCCCACCCGAATTGAGTTTGGGCCTGACGGGGGCCCGCTATGAAATGCACAAGTGGGAAACCAAAAGCATGGATGCTTTTTTGGCAGCCGATG
Source organism: uncultured Dehalococcoidaceae bacterium (assembly GCA_964547155.1). Classification (GTDB taxonomy): domain Bacteria; phylum Chloroflexota; class Dehalococcoidia; order GIF9; family DYGU01; genus CAZJMM01. The sequence goes on from CAZJMM010000031.1 coordinate 7,608, forward strand.
AGGAATTTCAAAGACTTTTTGGTCGTGGATACCCTGCGGTGGAAGAATACAAATGTGGGGACGCTGACGTGGTAGTAGTAATTTCAGGGAGCGCTGTGGGCACAGGTAAAACTGGGGTTGATAAGCTACGCCAGAAGGGCCATAAGGTTGGTCTGGTTAAGTTGAAGATGTTCCGTCCTTTTCCTCGGGAACTAATAAGAAGGGTTTTAGCAGGAAGAAAGAAGGTTGTTGTAATTGAGCGGGACTTCTCCCCGGCAGTGGGGGGTATTTTCTGCCAAGAGATTAAAGCAGCACTTTATGGGAACATGACAAGAGACTTTCCGCCTATCTACGGGTTTGTTTCTGGCCTGGGGGGTGGCTTAATCCCACGCCAGGCAGATATAACACCCCAATTAATTGAAAAAGCTATTTTATATGCCTTGACTTCGGAACCGCCCACACAAGACGTAATCTGGCTGGGACTGAAAGAAAGAGGGGGGGGTGATGAATATGACCGGAACGCTATTAAATTATTATAGTAAGAGGGACGAGGAATACATACACCCACCTAGAGGCGGGCTTAGTACCTGTCCGGGTTGTGCAATGGCGTTGGCCTTGAGGTTATTTAGTAGAGGTATCGGTGAGAATGTTGTCTTCGTCAGTACTATGGGGTGCGCTATGGTGGTTGCGGTTGGCCCAGAACTTATTACCAAAAAGCGTGACGGGGAATATATTCCCTGGATATTTTCTCCCTTTGGGTCAACGGCAAGCTGCGGTGCCGGGTTAAAAGCGGCGCTTATGGATAGGGGCGAGGCTGAGACCGAGGTTGTGGTTTGGGCTGGGGATGGAGCAGCTTTCGATATTGGATATGGAGGGCTTTCGGCGGCTGCTGAAAGGAACGAAGACATTTTGTATGTCTGCTATGACAACGAATCCTATCAGAATACTGGGAACCAGAGAAGTTCAGCCACACCTTGGGGAGCAATAACCACTACCAACCCGGCTCCGACCCCGAAGACAGAACGGAAAAAAGCGATGGCACAACTTATGGCAGATCATCGAATTCCCTACGGAGCTACCAGTACTGTTGCTTATCCTGAAGACTTTATGAACAAAGTGCGTAAAGCTAAGGGTATAAAAGGATTCAGATTTTTGCATATCTTAACCCCTTGTCCTACGGGGTGGCTGTATCCATCTGAACTGACGATAAAGCTGTCACGCCTAGCAGTGGACACAAAGATCTTTCCTCTTTTTGAGGTCGAAGACGGAACTACCTTTACCATAAATAGGGAACCTGAAGGAATCCCAGTAGAAGAGTATATTAAAATTCAAGGTAGGTTTAAGCTTTTGACCCCTGATCAAATAGCTAATATTCAAAAAGAAGTAGACAAAGACTGGAAACGCCTGAAGTGGTTAGCCGCCTATGAGTAGCTTAGTTAAGCAGGAGGGGAGATAAGCCGTGGGAGTTAATGAAGATGTCTGGATACCAACTCAATGTTCCAGATGTTACTGTCAATGCGGGATACGCGCCCGCCGAGTAAATGGAGTCGCCGTAAGGATAGAGGGGATGCCCGAGACCGATATGGGCTCACGTGGTGGCCTGTGTGCCAAGGGTCAGAGTGCCCTGCAAGTGTTATATGATCCCAACCGGCTAAACGTTCCCCTAAGGAGGACAAACCCAGAGAAAGGTTTGCATGCCGATCCCAAGTGGAAGGAGATTACTTGGGATGAAGCTCTCGACGAAATTACAAAGAGGTTGAAGAAGATATTGGACGAAGACGGTAGAAAGTTGTTGTGGTCGTTTTCTGTTCTTCGCTGCTACCACGTTCCACGCATGTTTGTCCCTTTGTTACTCAGAGGAGCATGTAACTGGTTGGGCGGCTCTGGCCTTCACTGTGGTGGTGGCTCTCACAAGGCAGCCGGCTGGGTTTTCGGCTCATGGTCTATAGTCCCTGATTTTAAATACTGCAATTATGCTATTTACTTTGGCACTAGCAAAGGAACTGGTGCTGGGCATTCGGCGATGATTACAGCTAGGCTAGCTGCTGAGGCTAGAAGCCGTGGGATGAAGGCTGTTGTCTTTGACCCAATCTGTAACTTCGCTGGTGGCAAAGCAACGGAATGGATACCAATAGTGCCCGGCACTGACGGTGCTGTCATTCTGGCTATGTGTAACATTATTGTTAACGAAATAGGGATATTGGATAGGACATACATCGCGACTAAGACTAACGGTCCTTATCTTGTCGGTCCTGAGGGTAAGTATATTAGGGAAGGGCTTATTAACGAAAAGGTTGCTGAGCTCGCCAAGACCAAGAAAGAAGAGCCAAGTAGACGAGTTAGTGATTCTGGGGTTTTCACAGAGAGAATTCTAGGTGGAACCAGCAAGCCATTGGTGTGGGACCCCATGGATGCCAAGGCTAAACCCTATGATGACCCCACTATTAAGGATTTTGCTTGGGAGGGCGAGTATGAGGTGGCAGGAATCAAATGTCAGCCCGCCTGGCAATTGGTAAAAGAGAACCTAAAAAACTATACAGCAGAGAGAGCCTCTAAGGCAAGCTCAGTCCCGGCAGAGACCATTCGCCGGATTGCCACCGAGTTTGCCCATGAGGCAAGGGTAGGCTGCACTATTAACCTTGACGGTTATACGCTACCTTTCAGGCCGGCAGCAGCAATCATCTTCCGGGGTGCATCAGGACATACCAATTCATTGCACACTTGCTTGGCGGTAGGGCTGCTAAATCAGATAGTAGGGAATTGTGATGTACCTGGGGGGACCCTGGGTTGGCCAGCCAGATGCTTGGGTTATCCTGGGACGGGTCAGCTTAAATATGAGCCCCATGCTGGTGCTGATGGGCTTCTGGAAACCGACAATTTTGGCCCACTGGGACATGGGCCCTGGCCTGTACACTATCCTGTGATGGCCGGCAACTTGAGATTACAGGACATTTTACCATTATGGCATCAGTCGCCTTTCCCCATCGCGAGTGACGCAGAAGAGATATGGCGAAAGCTGGGAATAGAGCACAGGATTGAGCTGATGCTTAGCTGGGGAAATAACACGGTACTCAACACGGGTAATTGGGAGACCGTTGCTGAGTTTCTGAAAAAGGTGCCATTTATTGTTGCCTCCGAGCTTTTCAATAACGAATTCACGGAGGGGTTCGCTGACATAGTGCTACCCGATACCTGCTTTTTGGAGGAGGATACCTGGCTTGAGGGTATGGGGCAAACTTTCAACTACCCCTTTGGCATGGAAGATTGGTGTTTTCATATTACGCAAGCGGTAGTGAAGCCCCAAAATAGTAGAAGACCCTACTATGATGTTATGTTCGAAATTTTTGATAGGCTGGGTATGAGACCAGTAGTAAATATGATGCTGAATAATCCTTTCTCATACGTCACACTAAATGAAGAGTATAAGTTAGGGCCAAGCGATAAGGTAAGCTTCCCCGAAACAATTGATAGAACATTAAAGAGCATCTTTGGCGCAGAGCACAACTGGGAATGGTTCAAAAAGCAAGGCTTTATTAAATGGCCGAAGAAGGTCGAGGAGGCATACTGGAGGTACTATGTCGACGTCAGAACACCAATATACTTGGAATATATGGTAGATCTGAAGAAGGCCGAGGAAGAGATATTCAAGATGATTGGGGTTGAGCTTGACCTGAGCCAGTACACCCCCTTTATCTCATGGTTCCCCTGCCCTTCAATTCACAACGTAGACAAGCCTGAATATGACATGTATTGCTTTTCCTACCGAGATGTTTTGCATAGCGGTTCCCATACACATGAACAGCCGTGGTTAGATGAAGTAAGCAGGATGAATCCTTACACTTATAATATAACGATGAACGTCGATACCGCGAGGAAGAAGGAATTAAGGGATGGGGATACCATTGAAATAGAATCTGTAGCCGGTCGCAAGATAAGAGGGACATTAAAAACCATGAAAGGACAGCATCCTCATACCATAGGAATCGCTGCTTGCAGCGGTCATTGGGCAAAGGGGCTACCTATCGCCAGTAGCAAAGGAAGTAACTTTGATAACCTTTTGGAAATAGACTTCCAGCATGCTGACCCGCTTTCCGGTAACCTGCAAGTGACCGTGAGAGTCAAGGTTAGGAAGGTGGAAAGGAGCTGAAATGGTCAGATGGGGAATGGTGATAGACTTAAAGAGATGTATTGGGTGTTACGC
>CAZJMM010000032.1:0-9926 GCA_964547155.1 uncultured Dehalococcoidaceae bacterium
ACCACCCAAGGTCATTGAGCTTACTTTTAACGACCACAACCCACCGCCTTCAGGTCCGGCTCAGTCTTACGACTACTGGGCACAAAAGGTTCAGGAGCAATCCGGAGGCAGGCTTAAGATAAATATTGTCCATGGTGGGGCGCTATTCACGGGTGATGAGGTGTACAGAGCTGTGCAAACTGGTGCTTGCGACGGTGGTCACTACGTTGTGGACCGTGAGGACGGTTTCCTCCTGAACCTTGTCATGACGTTGCCCTTTATGGGCTGGCCTGAGCAGCATGTAGAGGACAAATATCAGGCTCTCCTGGACAAGTTTCCCGAGATGCAGAAGGAGTGGGAAGGGGTAACTATAATCTCATTTATGATGATGCCCCCAACACATATTCACACCGTCAAGAAAGTGATAAAGACTCCTGCTGACATAAAGGGTGTGAAGATTATGTGTGCGGAGGCTACATTGGCTGAAATTGTGAACGCAGTGGGTGGCACCGGTGTAGAATTAGGCATAATGGATATGACTCCGTCTGTGCAGACGGGGGTAGTCGAGGGGGTTCTTAATCATTTTCCAGTCCTACAAGTCTTTGGGACGCTGGAACTGACGAAGTGTCATACTGTATTCGGCGATGGTGGCATTAACATAACCCCGATGTATGAGATCATGAACACCAAGGTCTTGAACGGCCTTCCCAGTGATCTCCGGGACTTGCTCTTAAACTCAGGTCACTTTTGGTTTGATAAGTTTAATGAGTTGGATGCTGCGCATATAGCGTCATCACTCGCATTCTGCAAGGAAAACAATCACACTTTTACCTATCTTACTCCTGAGCAGGTAAAGGTGTGGTATGACCTGGCTAAAAAGCCGGTCCACGATAAGTGGATAGCGGAATGCGAAGCTAAGGGGCTACCGGGGCAAGCTGTATATGACGAGGCTTTACGGCTGGCACAACAGTGAACTAAAAAAATAAATACATCTCCCTACAGGAAGCTGGGGGGCAGTGGGCACACAATGCCTAGAGATGGTGCATATTATTCCATACTCCGTCCCCCAGCTTGCTTGTGGGCATCATGGAATATGCTGGGGTTATAGCTAAGTAAAGCCACTCAGGAGGTAGGGCATTGAGGATAATTGACTCTCTAAGTCGGTGGCTGGGTTATAGTTAAGTGAAGCCACTCAGGAGGTCAGACATTGAAAATACTTGACTTCGTGAGTCGGTGGCTGGGTTATGTGGCGGCAGTTATAATAGGGCTATTGATGCTGCTCGTCGTGGCTGATGTCTGTGGTCGCTACCTTTTCAATAACCCCATAACAGGTGCGTCGGAACTCGCCTCGTTCATGATGATAATCATAACTTTTCCGGCGCTGGCATGGGCTGCCTTACTCCGAAAACATGTAACGGTAGAACTGGTAATGATCCATTTTTCACAAAGGGTTCAGGCAATTGTTAACAGCATTATGCTGCTTTTGGCTCTGGGCACGTACGTTATTATAACCTGGCGGAGTGCCCTGGAATCTACGGCTGTGAACATGATAACCGGCATGCTTAGAATCCCACATGCCCCATTTTACTGGATAATGACACTGGGTTGGGCTATTTTTTGCTTGTCTATAGTAACCCTCGTGATTGAGAATATAACCAAGGCGGTGAAAAGATGAGCCCCGAACTGGCTGGCATTATTGGCATAGCTATTGTTATAGCTCTCTTATTCGCCCGGATGTGGATTGGCGCCGCTATGGCTATAGTTGGCTTTGTCGGCTATGCCTACATCATGGGTATTAAGCCAGCCTTTGCGGTGGTAGCTCAGATTCCTTTTACCACTATATCTTGGTACCCTCTAACAACGGTCCCGATGTATATTTTTATGGGTATAGTTCTCTTCCAATCGGCGATAGGCGCAGACTTGTATGAAGCCGCATATAAATGGGTAGGGCAGTTGCGAGGCGGGTTGGCTATAGCTACAGTTTATGCCTGTGCCGCTTTCGCTTCTATCACTGGCATCAGTGCGCCGGCGTTAATTAGCATGGCTAAATCAGCGCTGCCGGCAATGAGAAAATATAAATATGATGAGGAGCTGTCTCTTGGTTCTATTGCCTGCGCCGGTACTCTAGCCTTTCTTATTCCCCCCAGTATGTCATTCATCATATACGGCATTATAACCGAGAATTCCATTGCCGCGCTATATATGGCCGGCTTTCTACCGGGAATACTTCTCGCTTGCTTGATGGCAGCCACCATCGTGATTATTACAGCACGTCGCCCGGCGGCAGGACCTGCAGGACCAAAGACAAGGTTTATAGAGAAGATAGTATCTCTGAAACTGGTCTGGCCTACTCTGTTCTTGTTTATACTGGTATTGGGGGGCATCTACGCGGGTATTTTTACCCCCACTGAGGGAGGCGCAGTTGGCGCCTTTGGGGCTATGGTTATAGGATTTGCCATGCGACGGCTCACTCTCAGAAAGCTTGTTGACTCTCTTCTCGAGGCAGCGTACACGTCGGCTATGATTTTCCTCCTTATCATCGGGGCTTATATTTTGATGAAGTTTCTGGCTGTAAGCCAACTTCCTGCGCTGCTGGGCGAAACTATTGGCCACTTAGCCGTATCCCGCATGGTAATTTTCACTGGTATAGTAATCCTTTACATCCTTCTGGGTATGTTCCTGGACATCATCTCAGCTGTTATCCTCACTATCCCTGTTATCTACCCCCTGATTATAATGTTGGGGTTTGACCCGATATGGTTTGGGGTGATAATAACGATACTTATAGAAATGGGGCTGGTTACCCCACCGGTGGGTCTGGATGCCTTTATCCTCAGTGGAGCAACTAATGTCCCACTTGCTACCATATTCCGAGGTATAGTACCGTTCGTCGTAGCGGAGATTGTTTGTGTAATTATCCTCGCCGCTTTCCCTCAGATCGCACTGTTCCTACCCGGCACGATGCGGTAGAGTAGAAATTGCCTTCTGAACTCAACAGTCCCAGAAGCCTGGCTCTTTGTCTTTGAGCACCATCTGGTCAAATTCTTTTGCACGGGGTGTTGCCTGGGCATAAAGTCCCTTACGGCTAATCCAGCCGGAACCGGCTCGCTTTAAAGTCACCAGCATTTCTGCCATCTTTAATGTAACCACTATCACGTCGAGTACAGGAACCTTATCTACTTCGGTGAGACCATTTGGGTACTCTTTTTCAGCACCAGGAGCCAGGCGCAGTGCCGGAGACATTAACCCACAGCCCGGGATAATCACCTCGGCACCGTCGGCAATGAGTTCTCTAGTCACTTTCTTGAAGGCTTTAATCGTATGGCGGGCATCTGTCAATGCCATTTCCTGCTCACCCCCTGTTTCTGGAATAGGTCTTACACTCACTGACCGTGCCTTAAAACCATACTTGGCTATGGTCTGTTCTTGTTCCTGAACTGTGTCTGGAGAGATAGTAACAACCCCAAACTTGTATCCCATCATCGTCGCCGCAAGCATTGATGACTCACCAATGCTTACCACAGGGATATTCACAGCCTGTCTTATCTCCCACAACATATAGTCACTGAAGCAAGTCATTACCACCGCATCAAAGCCTTCCCCCTCTGCCTGGACAGCGGCTTGGAAGAGCGATTCAAGATTTAAATCGTGAAGATAACGGCAGTCAGAAAACGCATCCACAGTTGTCCCCCGTTTGGGGAAGCGGAAAGTGAGCTCGGTCTCCTTTTGTCTAACTAAATCCAGATTCTTGCGCCACAGAGGAACCAGCACTGTTTTGACAAACTGACCACCGTCACTGTCCTCTTCCACAGCCGGAACATTGGCTAAGAGAATCCTCATTTTGCTCTGATTCCTTTGCTCATAAGCCCTATTCCATCAGCCTCGGCTCAGCTTAGCTAGATTCAACTTCTTCAAGGAGAACTACTTAACCTTGGTTACTTTGACTTTAACACAAGGTTCGAGACTAAAGGTTAAGGGATCGCAGTCACCCAACCCAAAATCCATTAGTGCATTGAAATTGACCCCCTTGCCACGAGCGATAGGTTGACCGGCTGCCCAGTGACCGGCAGTGCCCATGATGGCTACCGTTTGTGGGTGTTGTCCTTTCCTCAGCTGGAGCACGCCTCGGACTTTGTTACCCCTATTTGACTCCACTTCGATAGTATCCCCATCCTTGAGACCCTTTTGTTGCGCCATATCGGTACTCATGGTGATATTATAGGTGTAAGGGCTCATTTTGCTTGCTTCATCCAGCCATGGCTGCTCCATGGTATATGAGTTTACGTGTAGTGGGTCACGGTAACAGAAACAGTATAGGTCATACTGGGGGTCAGCCACCAGATGAGGAGGAATGGGGAACCATTCCGGAAGGGGAGTGTACTGTCTCCAGTCCACTTCGATACCTAGCTCCTGGGCTATCTTTTTTGCTTTTTCCCCCAGATCTATCACGAATTCCCAGTAAATGGGCACTCTTATATCTTTGAAATATCTCCAATAGGCTTCTTCTACCTTTTTGGTCCAAGAAATAAAGCCATGCCTTTTGAACCATTCCCAATTATGTTCAGTGCCAAAATGTTGCCTTACGACTTTATCACACAACTCATCCCAGTCTATTTTCTCTGTTGGCTTAAATTTGAGAGTTTCATCAAATCCTAATATTGTATTATAGATTTCACTGACCTTGGCACCTAAGCCCATCCTGTCCAGTAAATCAATGATAACCTGTGGAGCATGCCTTCGGCTGTACTGGGGCTCGACTACCTTCTGGGTTACGTGGAAACACCACGGCTCTTCCAGCACTGGGGGCTGGGAGTGGAACTGAGCGAAAATACCTGCCCAGTCTGAGTACTCAAGATAGCAGGTATCAGGTAGGACGATGTCGGCAAAACCTTCATTGAATTCGGTTGGGAATATATCAAAATCAACAATAAACGGGACTTTCTTAAAAAATTCAGCCTTGGCTCTTGTTGCTGCATTCAGAACAGAATTAGAGGCATAATTGAATATCACCTCTATAGTAGGGTCTAACTTAGCCTTCTTTAATACTTCCTCCCTGTCAGAAGCCCCCCAAATAGGAACTTCCAAAGCCATAGGAAAGAGTTCAGTTAGGTCCTTATGGTGAAGGTAGCCAGGTTCCTTTATTGGCCAGGGCTTATGAGGCAAAAGCCATTTACCGCCGACCGCCAGAAATCCATCAGGGTCTTTTACAACCCCCATATTAGGCAAACCAGTTCTGGAATAGCCGTGACACTCAACGGAGACTGATAACTGGCCCCCAGGCACATTAGCTGCTCCAAGTACATGGAGAAGCAGTTCGATGGCAAAGGCAGTATGTGTCCCATTTTGGTGGGTTACAGCAGCACGTATGTGTTGGGTGGCAACAGGTCTAAACGGGAGTTGCTTGCCGCCTATGGTAATAGTAGCACCTACCATGGCAGCCTCAGCAAACTCGGTGGCAATGCGTCGAATTGTTGCTGCCGGGACACCGCTTATTTCAGAGGCTTTCTCTGGGCTATACTTCTTGAAGTGCTCCTTGAGTGCCTGCCAAGCAGGGCGGCACTTGATGCCATTAACTTCATGGGTATCGTCTAAGTTAAAATCGCTGATACTGGGGTCATCAAAAGTCTTGGCTTTCGATGCAGTGGTATCCCATATCATTGGCTTCTTGGTAGCTTTATCCCTTATATAGCGCCCGTCAGAGCTAATAAGGTAGGGAGCATTGGTTTTGTGCTTAAGATAGACTGCGTCGTATATCCCTAATTCATTAACCATAACATTAAGCATTGCCAGAATTACAGCGGCATCAGTTCCTGGAATAAGAGGCACCCATTCTGTTGCCTTAGCGGCAGCGAAGTTACACACCGGGTCAAAAACGACCAGCTTCATGCCTCGTTCAATAGCCTCAGAAGCTAACCTATTAGCAAATTGCATGAAACCACCGTAACCGGTACTGGTGCCAAACACCAGCGAATAGTTACAGTGCTTCCAGTCAGGGAATATGCAGAAAGCCCCATAATATAAAGCGTTAGTGAAGTGTCCAGCGTTTCCACAATTTGCTCCACCACTGATTATGGCAATAGGGCTGCCCTTGGATGTACTCAAGGCGCTTAACAGCACTCCCACAACCAAAGACCCCATCATGGTTGACGCACCAATCCCGTGTTGTATCATGATCTTGGTTGGGTCTTCGTCCATAGCCTTTTTGAGCTGTATTGCTATTTCGTCAAGCGCTTCATCCCAGGATATCTCCTTCCATTTGGGCTCAACACCGATTCCTTTCTCCGGGTTGGTTCTCCTTAGGGGCACCTTCAAGCGGTTAGGGTCATAGAGCACTTGTAGTCCGGATAGACCTTTAGGACACAGCCCACCTCGAGAACCAACATAACTATCAGGGTTCCCTTCCAGCCTTACCACCACCCCATTAACACGATGGGCAAGTATTCCGCATTCAGACTGGCATCTACGGCATTGAGTGGGTATCCATACATCCTCATATATTTCTGATTTATTTGTCTTTGCCTCTGCCCCCTCAGCCTTCATTACTACCTCCTCAATTTAAAAATCCTCCTGTAACAAGAGGTGCCTCCAAAAGTTTACACTCGTGCTGGAATTAAAGGGCTATATACGCCAGCCTTCAGTACGCTGTATGTGAATGCTAAGCCGCCTATGACCTCACAGGCAATAGCTAGTATAGCCAGTGATAGGGTGGGTATGTTGTCGCCGAAATAGCTCGACAGTGATATGGCTACCGGTATGATTATGCCAAATAAAACCACTCCTATTCCCAATATAAGAGCCAGGTAACCTCGGGTTAATTCTCTTACTGATTGCCTCGCGGTTGGCTCCGCATAGGTTGCTGTCCACAGGTATAAAGCTATAAGAATCATAGTGGCAATTAATAATACCAGGCTCACTACTACCACCACCCTGATATCAACAACGGCAACACCTAAACCAATGGTCATGACTAAAGCTAAGCCACTCAGGATACCCCATAACAGGAATAGTACTGGTAATAGAGCCGAGTTCCAAAATGGAATGCCATTAACATGATTCATAGTAAAACCAGCATATATTATTATGCCGAATGCCATTATCCCGGTTAGCACTTTAAACACAATCTCAGCAACCGTTCCAGGGAGCCAGTAGGAAAAGGCGAGCTGCATAGCACCGAAGACAATAAGCAAAATAGTAAGAATTAAGCCCCTGGAAATCCATGAACTTTGTGGCCGGAGAATCATTCGCCAGAGCCTCAGCGGTCTTTCTGCATGGGCAACATGGAAACCACCCTTTAAAACCAAAATTATTAGCCAACTTATGAACATAACCCACAAGTTATTAAAATATAAAGAAACCAGATAAGAACCGCCTCCAAGTATACCGGCATAGAAAGAAAGCCATATAAATACCCCTTTTCGCTCGATCCATTCTGTCTGTGGTGTGTATTTTACCATCCATTCGTATGGCTTCATCTATTTGCGCCTCCCCCTCTTACTTCATAGTGTTAGTCAATGTAATATACCGAAGGTTCAGTGCCCCGCTCAGGGTGAAGTTGGTATCCCTTTCTGGCTCTGACAAGCGTTGAAACGTCACTACGTGGGTCATCCAGATCACCAAAATGCCTTGCCTTGACTGGGCAGGTAAGAACGCAGGCCGGGGTTGCCTGGCGGTCTATCCCTGGCTTTAGCCCTTGCTGAATACCCCTGTCAATCCTCTCCTTGCAGAAATTGCACTTAAGTACAGTGCCCACTTGATGGGGATACAACTGTCGTCCCATGACTTCTAACTCGATTAGACCCTGTCCGGGGAAATACTCCTTTTTGTCATCATCATATAATGTCCGTTGCTGATAAGGGCAAGCAATCACACAGTACTCGCAACCACTACAGTGATCAGGGTCAATAGTAATGATGCCATCTTCTCTTTGCGTAGAGGCTCCGGTGGGACAAACTTTCACGCACACTGCCTCCTTGCAGTGGTTGCAAAGTACTGGATACACCAACTTTGTTGTTTGCGGGTATTCTCCTGTCTCGCTCGCAAGTAGCCGGGTCCAGAATATACCGGGGGGTAGGAAGTGTTCTTGCTTGCAAGCTATCATGCAAGCATAACAATGAACGCATTTTTTCAAATCTATTACCATCCCCCATCTCGTCATGGTTCTTCCCCTGTGATATTAATTAGGTCTTCTCAGCCAAAAATGAATGAGAATGATTTTTGTTGCATGTTAGCAGAACAGAAACGAATGAGTCAATGCACGGTGGGCTCTTTGCAGTATTGTTATGATACATGATATACAGGGCACAATCTCAAAATTGCGCCACAAAACTGTATGAGTGCCAACGATTGGTATCCCAAGACTTTATGATTAGTTATCATGACTGAGGTCTGGAGTAGCATTCTTTTTGTTCAAGCTTTGGTATTATAATAACTTTAATTCAGGAGGAAATAGACTATGAAAGACCTTAAGAAGGAAACAGTGGAAAAGATTAAAGCCGGGGAGCCCCCGACATTTGAAGAACTTAAACCGCTGCTCCGTCCGGAAGGTGTACAAAATGGCGTGATGGAGGTTGACCCGGCCAAATGCACAAGTTGCGGGCTCTGTATCCAAAACTGCCCTTTCAAGTGCTGGGAGATGGGGGAAAACGAAATTCCCAGACTGAGGGACGGATACGCCTGTTTTTCGTGCTCCAATTGTATGGTTGTCTGTCCAGTAGACGCTATTTCTATCGTATCGACCTACAAAGTCGTAGGTGGTTATTTTGATACCGGCTTTCCGCCGGTTAGAATGCCTGAAGAGCCTAAGGATGCTACAGGCAATATTGTGGAATGGACCGAGGTAGAGCGCCTAATAATGAATCGCAGGAGTGTAAGGAACTTTCAAGAAGAACCTGTACCCGAAACTCTTATACGCCGGGTTCTGGAAGCGGCACGATTTGCTCCAAGCGTCGCCAACATGCAACCTTGGAAATTCACCGTGGTCACAGACAAGAAGTTTATTGACGAGCTTGAAGGGGCTTGCCGTAACGTCAGTGCAAAATGGTACAACTTATACATAAATGACGAGACAGTAATGGACTTTTTTGCCGCCATAGGCGGAACTCTGCCGGCACCAATTTGCGATTACCGGATCATAGTTGGAGGTTTTGGCTGTGTGACACGAAAAGAACTGCCTATCTTCCTTAATGCGCCATGTGTTATCTTCATAGGTTGCCACAACAAGCTGTGCAACCCTGAGATCCATGCTGGCATCTATGGGCAGAACATGACCTTAGCCGCAAAATCCATTGGACTCGGTTCATGCTGGAGCAATTTCGGAGCGTTAGTTAATGACATTCCAGAGATGAAGGCTAAGCTTGGATTTGATGAGCAATGGGACATTCTGACGTCTATATGTCTCGGCTATCCCAAATTCAAACAAGAGGGCGTAGTCCCCCGCATGTTCCGTCCGGTGACTTGGTTTCGCCCCGGCTCTGATAAGCCCCAAATAGAGGAATAAACGAACAGCCACGAGCAATACAGAACTGCAATCTGGAAGAATGACAGCCACAGCCAGGTATAAAGGTTTTTGTTGCTGATAAGTATGTGATACCATTGAGATAAATAAGAAGAGGCTATGCCTCCTGAGACCGAGCCCTGCGAAAGGGATAACAATGGAACCAGCACGATGCAAATCAGGAGCACTATGAAAATAAAAGAATATCCTTTTAGTCAGCAAACTTTGGGACAGATTCTTGGGGACAAAGCCAAGACGTGCGGCAATAAAGTTTTTCTTCAATACGAGGAGGCAGCGGAGGTTACCTTTGGCGAGGTAAACGAAATCACAAACAGAATTGCCAACGGTCTTCACAAGCTTGGTTTGGAGCCAGGTGATAAGTTAGCTACATTCCTACCGAATTGTTTGGAAGACGTTTATCTATGGTTCGGGGCAGCTAAGGCAGGCATAATAG
>CAZJMM010000032.1:9936-11521 GCA_964547155.1 uncultured Dehalococcoidaceae bacterium
AGATGTGTATAAGAGACAGGCATAATAGATGTTCCGATAAACCTAGCCAATAAAGGGAACTTCCTTTCCCATATTATCAATAATTCCGACTCAAAGGTCATAATAATAGACCACCAGCTAATTGATAGGCTCAAGTTCATTGAAAACGACCTACTAAAGCTTAATAAGGTAGTTATATGGTCAAGAACCGGTGTCTCAGAAGAGATACCGAAACTCAGATTTGATGTTATCGATTACGAAGAGCTAACTAATAGCCCTTACGAAAAGGCTCAGGTTGACATCAAAGCCAGTGACCCACAAATGATATTGTATACCTCTGGGACCACCGGACCAGCAAAAGGAGTGATAGAACAACACTCTGGGCTATATCTAGGAAGCAGTGAGTATATCAGGGCAGTAAGAGCTACGTCAGAAGACATTTTCTTTACCTGTTTACCCCTGTTCCACGGCAATGCCAGGGTATTGTGCATATATCCAGCTCTACTGCTTGGAACAAAGGCAGTTATTTATGAAAGGTTTAGTGCCAGCCGGTTCTGGGACTGGATTCGTAAATCCAAGGCTACAGTTTTTAACTCTCTCGGAGCTATGGCTAATTTCATTTACAATCAGCCCTGTAAAGAAGATGACAGTGACAATCCGGTAAGAGTTTGTGCGGCATTTCCAATGCCAGCGGCAATATACGAGGATTTTGAGAAAAGGTTTAAGTTGAAGGTGGTGGAAGGTTATGGTCTGACGGAACTTGGCAATCCCACCTATAACCCTTACGATGCCCCAAAGATTGGCTCTTGTGGTAAGCCGACTCAGAATATGGAGGTGCTGATTGTTGATGAGAACGATTTCCCTGTGCCGCCGGGCACTGCAGGTGAAATCGTTGCCCGAGGCAAAATGCCTTGGACAATGTCTTTAGGATATTACAATATGCCTGAGAAAACCGTAGAGCTCGTTAGAAACCACTACTACCACACCGGGGATGCCGGCTACCTGGATGAAGATGGTTACCTGTATTTTGTTGACCGCATAAAGGACTATATTCGAAGGCGTGGGGAGAACATATCCTCCTTTGAAGTGGAACGTTCCGTCAACGTTCATCCGAAAATAGCGGAATCTGCCGCTATAGGAGTCAAATCAGAGTTAGCAGAGGACGAGGTTAAGATTGTAATTGTCCTGAAAAAGGGAGAAAAGCTGACTCCAGAAGAATTGCTTGCTTTTTTAGAACCGAGGATGCCTTATTTTGCCATCCCAAGGTATGTGGAGTTTGTGGAAAGCCTCCCTAAAACACCTACCGACAGGGTACAGAAGAACCTGCTGAGAGAGGCAGGCATCACAGCTAATACCTGGGATAGGGAGAAAGCAGGGTACAAGGTTAAGAGATAGAAAAATGTTATTAACTCTATTGGGAAGGTGGATTAGCCATGATTATTCCATTTAAACAAGGTGTAATGCATATTTCTTCTTTAACAGCGGATGATAATTATCTTATTGGCAGTAAATGCCAGTCCTGTGGTGTTATGGCCTTTCCTAAGCGAGTTATCTGCCACAAATGTCTCAGCAACAATGTTGTGGAAATGCCACTCAGCAAAAAAGG
>CAZJMM010000033.1:0-11481 GCA_964547155.1 uncultured Dehalococcoidaceae bacterium
TCTACGCACCTTATGAACCAACCAAGTCCGGCGAGTTCTTACCATTGCCGCCTGAGCCAGTAGAATAGGTTTTCGGGGGGGAAATAACGCTGAGTTGTGATTTTAAAAAACTGGCTTGAATTTATGAGCGGGTGCAAGGTATTATTACCAAATCTTGACACACAATCTAAGAAAATGCGGAACAACAAAAATACATAAGGGGGTAAATATGGCAGAAGCAAAAAAGAAAAAGATTATCGGCTTATCATGTGGCAGAAAGAACGGCAACAGCGAGATCCTCTTGAAGGAAGCCTGTATGGGTGCAGAGGAACTCGGAATAAAGTCGGAAATAATTCGTGCCATGGAGCTGAGAGTAAAACCATGTAAGGGTTGCGAATCATGTTCTATGACGTTGTCAAGAGGAGGAGAAGCAAGATGTGTCATTAAAGACGATGATGTTGAGTGGATTTTGGAAAAGACCTTGGTGGAAGATTGCGGTCTAATAGTAAGTATTCCAACGTATCATTTAAGGGCAAACGGATACTTTGAAATAATTAACGAAAGAATGTTGCCAACTATGTTCAGGAACCTGTGGATTCTTAAGAAAACAAGGGTTGGTGCGATTATTGCTGTTGGTGGTAGCGACTGGACTCCTTTGACCCTTACTTCGGCAAATATCTTTGTACAGCATACCAGAAAAGTGGTTGATCAGATACAGGTAAATTGGGCTCCGCGGCCCGGTTCGGTTCTGGTGAATAAACAGGCCCTCAAGCGAGCCAGACAATTGGGACGAAATGTCGCTAGGGCAATGATGATGCCGATTGAAGAAGTGAAGTTTGTGGGCGATGAAACAGAAGTATCTTGTCCTGTCTGCCATTGCAACGTACTGAAGGTACCTGAGAAATTACCCTATGTCATCTGTCCCGTATGCAATGTACGTGGTGTCTTATCCGTTAGCAGGGACAAAATGAAGCTGAAATGGAATGAGGAGGATGCAAAGCATCCCCGATTTTCCGAATGGGGAGTTAAGGAACATCTGGATGTGATAGCCAAGTCGCACAAGAAATTCTTTACAGAAGACCAGGATAAAGTAAAAAGGCTGATAAAGAAATATATCTCATACGGTAACATTATAAAGCCGTTATCCTGAGCCTGTAACGAGAATTACAGTGGCGAATATGATTCCAAAAAAGCGTCTATGTACTGCGGCACGCTGTTGCCATTGAAGGCAAAATAACTTTCACGGTTACAAGGGAAAGGGGAAACAGCTAAGATGAAGAAAATTGACCTCGAGGCTCACTTTTACACGCAGCAATATCAAGAATATATGCTGGCTAGGAAAGATGCACCAAGAGAGGAATTCTATAAAGGATACATACGCTTATGGTACGATTCCAGTGTGTGGCAGCCACACGGCGGCAACCTTAAGGACAAGCTTCTTGATTTAGCTGAGGGAAGACTGAGGGACATGGACGAAGCTGGCATTGATACGCAAGTACTTAGCCTAACGGCTCCTGGCTGCGAACAATTCAGCCCAGCTGATGGCACAACTTTGGCTAAGAAGACCAATGATGAGCTAGCTAAAGTGATCAGAAGATATCCGGATAGGTTTGTTGGTTTGGCCGCTCTGGCGCCTCAGAGTCCTAGTGAGGCTGCCGATGAACTGGAGCGAGTCGTCAAAGAGCTAGGGCTTAAGGGAGCAAAAGTACATTCGCATGTTGGTAATACCTATCTTGACGATAAACGGTACTGGGTTATATTTGAAAAGGCAGAGAAACTAGGTGTACCGGTATACCTTCACCCAACGGTGCCCAATTCATCTATGCTTAAACCATTTACTGATTACGGATACGCATTGGCAGGACCGGCTTGGGGCTTTGGCGCCGAAACAGCGTTACAGGCTGTGCGCTTGATATACAGTGGCATCTTTGATAAACACCCTGGACTGAAGATTATTCTGGGGCATCTCGGTGAGGGCTTGATATTCTGGATAGACCGTATAGATTTCGCGTTCAAAAGACCATGGATGGGTGAAGAACTCAGACCAAAAATAAAAAAGAGACCCAGCGAGTATCTCAGAAATAATTTCATTATAACCACCAGCGGCATGTTTACCGTGCCAAGCTTTGTCAGTGTGTTCATGGAAATTGGCGCTGACAGGATGATGTTTGCGGCAGATTATCCATACGAGCAAAGCGAAGAGGCCGTGCGCTTTATGGAAAAGATCCCCATATCTGACATCGACAAGGAAAGAATTTGTCACTTAAATGCGGAGAAATTCTTTAAACTAGGATAGGAACTTGGGTCACAACTTCAAAGCTTAGATTATACTTGTTTTTCTGTTAAAGGAGGCATTGAAATGATAGTTGACATCCATGTACATAGCTCGCGGTTCCCGAACCATTACATCAGGGATGAAAAGTATGGGTGGAAAATACCGAAGGAATTCATCAAGGAGAGAGGCCTGCTCGACAATCCTCTCCCGGAGCCTTGGCCTGACGATATCTGGAAATCGATTCCTGAAGAAAAGATAAGACAGGCAATGGATAGCCCAATAGAGCCATACATCACTGAGACGGAAGGGGTTATTGATAAGGCAATAATACAGGGTGATACTTACATTGAGTGCTTTGGACACACTGTACCTAATGATTATATTGCAGATATTGTCAAAAAGTATCCCACCAAGTTTGCCGGTGTCGCCGGTCTCAACCCTACAGAGAAAGGGGCGGTAAAAGAACTGGAAAGATGCGTCAATGAATTAGGCCTAATCGGTGTGGGTGAATTGGTTACTACCTTCGGTTACTTTTATCCCAATGATGAGAGATGCTATCCAGTATGGGAAAAGGCGCAGGAACTCGGCGTGCCAGTGTTTATCCACGCCGAGGGTGGCCGCACGAAAAATGCCCAGTTGATGTATGGCGATGTGAACCGTGTTGATGATATGGCGAGAACTTTCCCTAGGTTGAAGATAATTCTCTGCCATTTGGGCGGTCCCCAGTATGAGGCTGGTATTGATATTATCAGCAAGTGGGAAAATGTCTTCGGCGACATATCAGAACTGCCCTGGCGTGCCGGGCTTGACCGAAGAACGGTTCGTAAGAACCTGCCGGTGGTTGATTTCGGTTATTACTTGAACTGGCTATATCCTTTGCTTTACTACTTCAGCCAGCCTTTTGGTGATCCCGATAAGTTGCTGTTTGGCAGCGATTGGCGACTCGGCAGTCCTCGACGCAATGTTGAGGTGCTGAATAGCACTAACGAGATGCTAAGAAAATTAGGCCTGCCCGAAATACCGGAGCAGCACCTGTACAACATCCTGCACGAAAACTGGAAAAGGGTTTTCACCGTCGACGAAAATGGGATGTTGAAGAACAAGAAAGGCTGACGACTTGAGCTTCAAATAGAAAGATAAGATTAAGGCTTAATACTGTGGGACTACTTACAAAGTTACCCCTCTTTAGTTAGACGAGGTAATATGCGTGTAATCTAAATAAGGAGGATATGTATTATATGAGCATCCAACCCGGAATTCCCAAAGGGGCTGCAGTTGCCATTAATGACTTGCTGGATCACTGCGCCAAGATCCAGCCAGGTCAGGAGGTTGTGCTACTGGCGCATATTGATGGGCTTTATGGCGGAGATAATCTCGTTGACCAAGAAGCCATCTCTTGGATTCAGACAGCTATACAGCTGCGAGGT
This sequence comes from uncultured Dehalococcoidaceae bacterium, assembly GCA_964547155.1. GTDB lineage: Bacteria > Chloroflexota > Dehalococcoidia > GIF9 > DYGU01 > CAZJMM01. Next base: position 3,682 of record CAZJMM010000033.1, read on the forward strand.
GCTAACGCTTCGGTTCTCTGGATAGATGAACCGGTAAAGCCTCATGCCTGGCGATTGCCTCCTGTAGTTAAGGCTGCCTTTACAGCTTGTGATGTTTTTATAAATCACTCTTTCAATATTGTGGTGGAAGAAATAGTAGAGTTCAGGAAATTGGTCGATGAAGGGAAGGTACCTATGGTACGAAATTTTGCGACGACAGCCCCCCTTTTGTGCACTGCCTGGGCACAAACCCCATATGAGCTTGTCAGCGAAATCCGATACCAGGCCTCACTTGCCTTTAAAGGAGGGCTACCCTGGCAATTGACCGACGAAAATGGGACACATCTGAAAGGTATAATTAAGCCTTCGCCTAGTCCGAAGCAGGGAATGCCTTACTCGTCACGACGTGAAGAGTTTGGCTACTATAGGCCGTGGCCAGAATGGGTCTGTCCGCCTGTCGGTATATCTGATGCTTCCGGTATATTTATTTTCAATAGCATGCTCAGTTGGTGGTCGCGATACATAGGCATACCTCCCTACTTCAATGAACCGATCCGGCTTAGCATCGAGAATTGTCGAATTACAGAGATTAAAGGCGGTGATGAGGCCCGTGCCCTGCGTCATTTCTTGGATTCTATGCATAAGCGCTTGGGTGACGGGGTTTACGACTTAAAGCATATACACTTCGGCGTTCATCCGCAGGCATCTGTCGCACCGCACCAGTGTCCTAATATCCTTTATCGTCGTTTGATAGAACATTCACACAGTTCCAACATTCATGTCCATATTGGTGCACCACCGGCTACTCCCACCTATCCTTACTGGATGCACTGCACAGGCGACATTAGGACTGCAACATTTCGAGTGGGTGATACTCTGGTGCATGACCATGGGCATCTTACCGCGCTGGACCACCCGGAGGTTCTTGCTGTGGCAGCGAAATATCCTGGCCGTCCCGGGCTAGGGCCCGAACCTAGATCTTTCTAAATCCAATAAGGTAGATATCTTTCTCCTTCAGAATCACTACTCTTTGATAATTCATTAGACTTACCCTCATACAATCTCAATAGTACGATAACGCCACACAACGAATAGTTGAGGCTTGGTCAGCATTATGAGTAATGATACCTGTTTTGTTTAGTTTCTTGTCATAGGTGCCACGTATGGTGTAAGTTTCCTTTTACACCTATAAACCAAGTGTTGACTGGTGAAAGATAGTTATGGTAGATTTACCCAATAAGAAAGGAGGCAATCGGTCTCCGCCTTTTCCATAAGCTGTATAGGGTTCAAATGGCCGGTGGTTCAAATCTGCCACCCCGGCTAGGCAATTCGCCCTTACAAAGCAGCTGGAGAGCAAAAAGTTTGTGAACAGTGCAATACTACCGAGAAGAATCTGGCCGTTTCCTTATGGTATGACAAGGACTTCGCTAACAAGACCAGAGTGGAGTAATGGTTGGAGAACTAAGTTTAAATGAGCGTAAAAGTCTTCCTTTATTCGGGATTAAAAGAATTTACCGATGGCAAGAATATGGTAGAAGTTCAGGGAAGTACAGTAGGTGAGTGCCTGGCTGACCTAATTGAGCAATTTCCCAAGATGAAGCCGGAAGTCTTTGATGAAAATGACAAATTGTTAGGTCGGATTCTTGTCTCCATTAATCTAAAGAGTGCTTACCCAGAAGAGTTAGCGAAGCCGATTAAGAACGGAGATGAACTTTATATACTGCGTGCTATTCCTGGCGGGTAGGTAATAAGTTGGAGACCTGAATCCACAATATAATCGAGGTGAAGCGTTTTATGTACAGTGGCAGTTCTATGGGAAAGATATTAAGAATAGATTTGAGCTCTCAATCTGCAAAAGAAGAGGTAGTCTCCGAAGAACTATCTAAAAAGTATTTAGGAGGAGTGGGTTTCGCTTTTAAATACTTATACGATGAACTAAAACCGGGAATTTCAGCTCTGGATAAGGAGAATAGACTAACCTTTGCCGTAGGCCCTCTGACAGCCACAGGTGTTTCCTGTACCAGCAGAATGGCTGTCGCCTCAAAATCCCCACTCACCAATACTATAGCCTGCGCTTTGAGCGGGGGGCATTTCCCGGCTGAGATGAAAAGGACAGGTTATGACATGATAATTGTGGAAGGCAAAGCAGAAAAGCCCACCTACATAGCAATAAAGGGAGGAAAGGTTAGCTTCAGGAGTGCGGAAAAACTGAGCGGCATGATAACCACTGACACGCAACTGTTTATCAAGGAGGAGCTGGGAGATCACAATTTCCGCATTGCCTGTATCGGTCCCGCCGGCGAGAAGCTCATCCCCATAGCCAGCATTATCAATGAACGACGTGCTGCTGGCAGAAAGGGATTAGGGGCAGTAATGGGCTCGAAAAACTTAAAAGCTATTGCTGTGCTCGGCGCCCAAAGACCGCCAGTGGCTGATCCCACCAAGTTTAGAGAAGCACGGCGGATAATGAACCGAGCTATGAAAGACAGCCTTACGCTCTATCCCGGGCACGCCAATACCGGCACACCGTCTGTGGTTGATACAACAACTACAATGGGCATTTTGGCTATCAAGAACTGGTCGGCGACTGGAGAACTAAATCTCGTGCCAGGAATCGGTCTTGACGCCCAGCAAGCTATGAGAATTACGAAAGTCGCCTGTGCTGATTGTCCGGTAGCCTGCTCTCAGGTCAAAATGGTTAAGGATGGTCCTTACGCCGGTTCTCTTACTGAAGGACCTGAATTTGAGACGACCTATTCACTGGGTAGCGCAGTCGGGGTAAATTACCTCCCGGCAATTATTGCCGGAGACCGGTGTTGTGACGAATACGGTTTGGATACGATTTCAGCCGGAGTTACCATAGGCTTTGCCATGGAACTTTATGAGAGAGGAATACTTACAAAGCAGGATACTGGCGGGATTGAACTCAGGTTTGGGAATCACGAGGCAATGATTGAGATGCTACGCCAGATAGCTTATAAGGAAGGCTTGGGAGCAATTCTATGCGAAGGCACAAGGAAAGCAGCGCAGAAGATAGGTAAAGAGTCAGAAAAGTATGCGATGCATATTAAAGGCTTGGAATTACCGGCTTACGACGTGAGAGGAGCCAAGGCACACGGTCTAAATTATGCCACCGCTTATAACGGAGCTGACCACAACCGGGGCTATGCATTTCAAGAAATTTTTGGCGATCCGATTCCCGAAAAAGTTGATAGATTTGCCATAAAAGGTAAAGGAAAGCTGACCAAATGGAACCAGGATGTTCGTTGCGCCACATGTGATTGCCCTACATTGTGTGCTTTTATCCTCGATATGGGCATAACAAGCATAGCCTGTCAAAGCATCGCTGATTTAACAACAGCGGCTACAGGAATTCCCTTTACCGCAGAAGAAGTCCAGCAAGTTGGCGAGAGGATAAATAATGTTGCCCGACTATTTAATGGGAGAGAGGGATTTAGCCGTAAGGATGACACATTTCCTAAGCGTCTGATGACTGAGCCTATTAAAGCGGGAGCATCTGCCGGTCAACTTATTAGCCAGGCAGACCTTGATGAGATGCTTGACGAGTACTATGCAGTACGTGGCTGGGACAAGGACGGCAACCCGACCCCCGCCAAACTTAAGGAACTGGGGCTGGAGTGAGGACAAGGCATCTAGTAAATGGAGAAGTACTGGAATCCGATTTTGGAAACACTGCCTCCTGAGAAGCTTCAGCAGCTACAGCTGAAGAAGTTCCAGAACATCTTTAAGTGGGCTTATGAGCACTCAAAATTCTATCACAAGCTCTATAGTGATGCCGGCATAAAGCCCGATGATATCAAAACCTTCAATGATATACGAAAGGTGCCCAGGGCAGAGAAATCTATGCTGAGGGCTGCTCAAGGCAAAGACCCATATCCCTACGGAGATATACTATCAGTGCCTCTTGAAGAAGTTACCGAATATCACCAGACCAGCGGTACAACCGGACAACCAGTATATCAAGCTGATACCTGGCAGGACTGGGAGTGCAATGCTGAATCCTGGGCATATATATTATATGCTCAAGGCTACAGTGCCCGCGACCGGGTCTTCTTACCCTTTGGTTACAATGTTTTCATCGCCTTCTGGGGCGCCCACTATGGAGCTGAGAAGCTGGGCTGTGAAGTAATCCCAGGTGGGGTATTGAATACCGAGGCAAGAATACTGAGGATGCAAGAGCTAAGAGCCACTGCCATGATGGCAACCCCAACATATGTGTTGGGCATGGCTGATGTCGCCAGAAGGAAACTTGGCATAGACCCAGCCAGGGATTTGCAGATAAGGAAAATAACTGTTGCCGGTGAGCCCGGAGGTAGCATACCGACAACTAAAAAAAGAATGGAAGAGGCATGGGGAGCCAAGGTCTACGACCATGTAGGCGCTACTGAGATAGGTGCCTGGAGCTATGAATGTATCCACCAGTCTGGTATGCATGTTAACGAGGCTTTGTTCCTGGTTGAGATAGAAGATAACAATACAGGTGAACTTATTACCGAGCCTGGCAGGAGAGGTAAGATGGTCATCACCAACTTTGACCGTATGGCTCAGCCATGCATCAGGTTCGATTCTAAGGATATTATCGAATGGAGCCCCGATAAATGTGACTGCGGACGCACCTTTAGATTAATTAAAGGGGGAGTTGTGGGCAGGGCTGACGATATTACCAAGGTAAAAGGGGTATTGCTGGCTCCAACTTCAATTGAGGAAGTAGTCAGAAGCATCCCGGAGCTAAGCGATGAATATGAGGTGCTGGTGACTAAGAAGGGCGACTTAGATGATATTACATTAAAAGTGGAACTAACCCCGGGGCAAGAGAGTAATGTTGACGCCATCAAAAATAAGCTGGTTGACCAGCTCAGAGTAAAGACTGGACTGCACTATAACTTGGAGTTTCACGAGCATGGTACCCTACCAAGGTATGAGGTTAAAGCCAAGAGGTTTAAAGACCTGAGACCAAAGGAGTAGCAAAGTGGTAGAAAAATACAAAATAAGAGATATGGCGAAAAAGGTCCAGCTACTGAAACAGACCGCAACCGAGCTAAAGCGTATTTCTGGGGGGATTCAAGCCGTAGACAGAAATGTTGACCGTATCCTGGCGAGCATCAAGATGCTGGAAATAAACATTAACGACGTAGCCGGTATCCTTTAAAAGAATAGTGTTATTTTCGGCAGTAGGCTGGTAAGACATCCTTAAGTAGCCGAGACGACTACTCTTCTATGTAAGTAACTGTCAAGATAGCATCACGAAAGAGAATGTAGGAGTTGTCGTACTTACTGTCAGTTATGCGGTCAAAGCGTGCCCTAAGCTGAAACCGCGGGTTAACCTGTTTTACTAGGTGATCTACTTGAGAAGTAACGTCCACTTCTACAGGTAAGATCTCGAAGAATTTGACCAGGGGACTGCCGGCAATCTCAAAGTCTTTTCGCCCTAAAGGAGAGGTGCCGTAGTCAACTCTCTCTAAATGCAATTCGCCAAGAGAACCAAACGGGTTACCAACAACCTTGTCTATGAAAAAGGTCAATTTGGCATTGACTATTTTTGTCCCAGCCAGAGGTACGATATCAAAGCTAAAATAACCCCGTATTCCTAGGTTACTTTTATCATCTCCTGCCAAAATGTCAGTCTCCAAAAAACCGTCCCAGTAAACAGACCCGCTTTCATCTGCCACTAGGTCCAAAGTTATCGTCTTTTCGGGACCGACAACTTTTAAGATGATATTTTCGCCGATACTACCTCCTTTACCATCACTGACGGTAACTCTCACCAGATATTCCCCACCCCGTGTTGGCGCTATCCAGACAACTTCGCTGCCCGCTCCAACAATCGTAGCCTCACCAGCCCCCCAGCTATAACTGAGCTGATCTCCGTCGGGGTCAGAAGCAAAACAGGTTATATCCGATGTCTTACCGGGGAGAACAAAAACAGGGTCAGCCACCAGACTGGAAATAACCGGGGGACGATTAGTCACCACATTCACAGTAAGGCTCCCTTCGGCACTGCCACCTCTACCGTCTGAAACAGTTACCGTTATCTTATAGGTCCCAGAGGTACCCGGCGCCATCCAGGTAACAGTAGATCCAGCTCCAGAAAAATTGCCGCTGGTAGCTGACCAGGTATAGGTAAGAGGGTCATCATCAGGGTCAACAGCAGCACACTTGACCTTAGTTGAACCAAAAAGGAGAACCGTCGGTAGCTCGTTGACCAGACTAACGATGGCTGGTGATTGGTTCTCGGCAGGTGGTGGGGATGGCGCTGGTGGCGGCGTCACAGCCGGCTCACAAGCAACCGCCACAACAACAAGTAAAACCAAAAGCAGGAGAGCTATGCCCGGCCTTGCTCCAGATAAAAGCTTCATCTTCTTGTCACTCCTTTTACCACTATTGGCAATAGTTTGTCAATAGTCTACTTTGGAAAAATTAGGGGGTGCCACAATGACACCCCCGTAGAAATCATAAATTTCTCTGAATGCGCAGCTTCATTTATTTCTATTTATAGGTCACCGTCAGGGTGGCTGTCGCGAATTCTATAGAATCAACTGAAGGATTGCCATTGTTCAGCTTGAGAAACTCCGCCCTGACCTGGAACAGGTTAGTAGCAGCATTAGCCAGAAAAGCTACCTGAGAGGTAACATTTATCTCCACTGGTGGCGCTGTATAAGCTGGCATCAGGGATGTACCAGGAACGTCGAAATAAGCTGGTTGCAACGGATTAGCCCCGTATCTCACCTCTTTAACAAAGAGCCCGCCGAGACCTGTTGGACCTGTGTTGAAGGGGTCGCCAGTTACACTTACGCCGCTGAATGTTAGCTTGGCACTGGTCACTGTCTTCGAGGCAAGGGGAGAAATGTTAAAACTGAAAAAGGCTCGAGCAGCTTTCCTGGCTTCATTGTCCCCGGCTACGAGTCTACTTTCCACTAAGCCATGATTCCAGACAGTGCCGCTCTCACCCTGGGTCAGATTGACAACCTCTGTTTGCTGGGTAGCCCCGACGGATATTAAGACCTGCTGTGTCGCCGTGCCACCTTTACCGTCGTTCACCGTAACCTTAACGTAAAATGTGCCCTCCTTGGCTGGCGCCTGCCAGGTGATTTTGTTGCCAACACCAGTTATTGCCCCATCCGTAGCTGTCCAGCTATAACTGTTGGGACCAAGCACATCATCAGGGTCGGAGGCGACACAGGTTATTACGGAGGTACTGCCCGGTCCTGGACCAGGCACAACTGCTGACGGGTCAGCCACTAAACTGGTGATATTCGGGTTCTGGTTAGCCACAACACTAATGGTTACAGTCTGCTGAGCAACTGCACCTTGATCATCAGAGACAGTAACCGTTATATCATAGGTGCCATAAATGCTCGGGGCTATCCAGGTAACGACAGGACCCACATTAGTATCAAATTTGCCCGCCGTGGTTGACCACTGGAAGCTGGGAGTCTCCCCTTCAGGGTCAGAAGCCACACATTGGACCCTTACTGTCCCCCCAGGAACAGTCTGAGTTGCCGCCGGGGTCAGGCTGGAGATTAACGGTGGCTGATTCCCGGCTGGGGGCGGTGCCGGCGGTGGCGTCGGCGCAGGAGGTGGGGCTTTGGGACCACAAGCTAAAAGCAACAGAGCCATCGCCACTAAAATAAATAGAACCACCCCAAATTTGCCCTTAGAAAAACTCATCCTTTTTTTCACCCCCGTTGGAAAATCGGCATAAGTTTAACAGTTCAGAATAACCAAATCAAGAAATTGGTCTGAACCGGAGCAATCTCTTGACATTAGTTATTGACAACCCCACCAAGTTAGTATATACTC
>CAZJMM010000034.1:0-4077 GCA_964547155.1 uncultured Dehalococcoidaceae bacterium
CTACACCTCTCTATTCGTCGGCAGCGTCAGATGTGTATAAGAGACAGAAACATAGTCATATTTAAAAGCAGAACCCAAATTAGCTTCTTAATCATTGGAAAGTTCCTCGTCTTTTTCGCTCCAGCTTTGGGCTCTTGCTCCACCGCTTCAATCCCTTGCCTGATTTAAAACGGTTTAGATTTAGAAAACCTTTTTTGCCTTTAGCCATAGCTATCAATCTAAATAAAGCGGTCTTTGAGTCTTTGCATTGCTCTATCCACCTCTTCTGGAGCATTAGAGCCAATGCGCTTCACAGCTTCCTCAACTTTTTGATATTTGTAATCATCAGACATATCATCCAGTTTTTCATAGTAGCCAGTCCTCCTCCCCAGCCTGAAGTTGAGCCGTTCCCTGTCGGATAGAGACAAATATCTCTCAACTATTGCCAGAAGTATTGGTTTAGCCTCGGGCAACTTACCATCTATTTCTGGCAGCAAGTTCAAGATATGGTCGCTCTTAAGTTCGCTGGTTACCTCCAGTTTCTCCAAAAAAAGACCAATTTCAGCCACTACTTCATCCTCAGATAAAAGTTCAAATTCCCCGCTTTCAACCTTCGACCATAGTGGCATATCAGAACGGACATGAAGAGTGCGCAATCGGATGAAGTTAGGGTTAATCTCATTCAGCACCCGAGCTGTTTCTACAGCATGTTCTTGAGACCACTTCTTACCACCCAGACCAGGCATGACATATTCACAAAGGGAAATGCCAGCTTCCATTATTCTACTGCCACCTGTTATATGGTCTTCAGCAGTAACCCCCTTGTCCATATAATTGAGAACAGTATCGCTTCCTGACTCAAGCCCGATGTGCAACCGAGATAATCCGGCATCTTTCAGTTCCTTCAGCTCTGCCACTGTCTTCTTAGCCGCAGTTTTAGACCGAGCGTAGCAAGTTATTCGAGTTAAGCTGGGAAAAGTTTCCTTCAAAAAGCGAATTACCTTAACTAAATCTGGGGTTCTCATTATTAGGGTGTTAGCATCCTGGAGGAAAGCCGATTCAGCACCTGCCCAGAGCCACAAAGCCACATTACGGACACTATCGCCAAATTGTCCTTGCTGGTAAACCATACCAGCCACTTCTCTTACCCTATCACCATAGCCCATACTCCAGGCTAATTCTTTAATGCCTTCGCTTATAACTTTGGCTGTTTCAATGTCCCGAAGTATTTCCTCTACCGGTCTCAGCTCAAATTTGCACCCTTTGTAGACTGGACAAAACTGACATCGGTTCCACGAACAGTACCGTGTCGCCCGGATGAGAAGCGAATAAGCCTCACTGGGCGGCCTTATTGGTCCCAGTTCATATGAGCACTCTGCTAACTTCTCGGTAACCATAGCTATCAATTATATCCTTTCAATTGCTCACAGGCAAACAGCTATAAGAGGTAAGCGCTCATTGATTTTATCTGCCGTTAGGGCTGAAGCTAAACTTTTCTTTCTTTACTCCGTTTAATTATAATAGACACCAGACAAAATGGCAGATATATCTGGTGTCGCTGATGAAGTGTTAGTTCGTGAAGCAATAGGGGGTAACCAAAGTGCTTTTGCCCAGCTTTACGATAAACACTTCGACAAAATCTACCGCTATGTTTATCTCAAAGTGGGCATTAGAGTCGAGGCGGAAGATTTGACCCAGGAAGTATTCCTTAAAGCCCTGGGGGCTATTAGCTCATATAAATGGCGCCAAGTCCCTTTTTCTTCCTGGTTGTTTAGGATTGCCCATAATGAAGTGATTGACTATTTTAGAAAACAAAAGAAAAAAGAAAAGACCCATTTCAACAATAATGTTTATGATACGAAAGAGGACCCGGTAATGGTTGCCGAGAGCTCTTTTGAAAAAGGGGAATTGATGGCGGCTCTGCAAAAATTGTCTCCAGCCCAGCGGGAAGTAATTTCCCTTCGTTTCAGCAGCGAGTTATCCATTGCTGAGGTAGCAAAGACGCTGGGTAAAAGAGAGGGGACAGTAAAAGCTTTGCAATATAGCGCCACAGTAGCTCTGAGGAAAATTCTCTCTAAGAAGAAAAATGGGTAGAAAGTTAGCAGATATTTTTAATGAATGTTACGAGCGGCTGCTTCAGGGTGAGAGTGTTGAGAGCTGCCTAAAGCGTTATCCTAAAGAAGCTACCAAGCTTGAGCCTTTGCTCAAGGTGGCCTCCACCCTTCATACGAAAGCTGCGTCCATTCAAGCTCGTCCCGAATTTAAATGGCAGACTGGCATCCGCCTTGAGGGAGCTTTTCTCTATAACCAACGGCAGAAGTTAGCCGCAGTCAAAGCCAGCATCAGCTTGCGACGGAGCTGGGCATTAGCCCTAACCATAATTCTGGCTGCCTTGATAGCCGGTGCTGGCACAGCAGCTGCTTCCACTCAAGCCTTGCCCGATGAACCTCTTTACCCCGTGAAATTAGCCACAGAGCAAGTCAGGCTGTCCCTGGCTTTTTCTGATATTGCCAAGACTGAACTACATGCTCGCTTTGCCGAAAATCGAGCCTGGGAAATCGCCCAAATGGTTCCTCAGGGTGAATCTACCAATATTGTTATGGTAACAGAGCGTCTTGATGCTCATTTGGAACAAGCTGAAGAATGTGCCCTTCACACCCCAACAGTAAAAGCACCTGAGGAAAAGGCATTGGCTCCAACCCCAGTTCCAGCCCCAGCACCGCTAGTAACATCAGCCACTGCCCCTCAGAGCGCCAAGGCTGCCAAATTAAGAACATTCTTAGAATACAGTGCTGCCCGAAATATTGCTACCTTAGAGCAGGCTTTAGAGCAAGCGCCGGAGGAAGCCAAACCAGGTATTCGTCTTGCCATTGAGATGACCAAGAAAAGATATGAAAAAATACTAAAAAGAATAGAGGAAAGAGGTGGATTGCCATCTCAAGGCGAACCTCAAGCAGAGGAAGAAAACACATTCCCGTCTTTACCACAACTACCTGAAGGCAATTTCCGTGAAGAAGGCAGAATCCCCCATATACCTTTATGGTTTGACCATAAACCTTAAAAGGAACTATCGGCTTAAGCCCTCTTGGGATAATTAGTGAAGCTCCTGTATAATTTTGCCCAATAATAAAACAAAAGTTTACTTAAGTTCCTTCTTTGAAAGACGAACTACCAAGACGGCTATTCCATACCTGCAGTTGTCTCGTTTTTCCGATCGCTGCCTTATTGCTACCACAAGACATATTTCTCGTCCTCCTTATTTCGGTAACAGTTATTTTCCTTCTTTTTGAACTTATCCGACTTCGCATCTCTTCAGTGAACAACTGGTTTCTTGCTCATTTCCGCATCTTGCTTCGGGAGAAGGAATTTAGCAAGCTTACCAGTAGTAGCTATCTCCTTATTGCCTGTGTTATCGCTTTCTTGGTTTTTGACAAATCCATAGCGGTGTTGTCTTTTGTTTTTCTTGCCGTGGGTGACCCGGTTGCTGGTGCTGCTGGTAAGAGATGGGGCAAAAGAAAAATAAGAGGCAAAAGCATAGAAGGTAGTTCAGCCTTTTTCCTTGCCGCGCTGATTTTTGGACTTATTTTAAATATGGTGACTCAGGTTAGCTTACCAGTGCTTTTCATAGGGGTATTAGGGGCTACTCTAATTGAGTTTTTGTCTTTACCGCCAAATGATAACCTGACCATACCGCTATTCTCTGGCGGGTTAATGACCTTGGTCAAATTCATAGAACAATATTTAGGTGGAGGACTTTAGGAATTGAAACATATAGGGTATAATTATGGGGCAAAACTGAGATGACCTCACAGGTTTTCTATCGTAAATGGCGCCCCCAGGCTCTGTCTGAAGTGTTCGGTCAGGAACATATTACCCAGACACTACGCAATGCATTAGCCTTAGGCCGGATAGGTCATGCCTATCTTTTCTGTGGTCCCCGGGGTACTGGTAAAACCAGCACCGGACGCATTCTGGCGAAAGCAGTAAATTGCCTCAGCCTTAAGAACGGGGAACCCTGTAATGTTTGTAGCATGTGCCAAACTGCTAACCAAGGGAAGGCTTTGGACATTATAGAAATAGATGCTGCCAGTAATCGCT
>CAZJMM010000034.1:4087-11267 GCA_964547155.1 uncultured Dehalococcoidaceae bacterium
GTGGCATTGATGAAATTCGCGACCTGAGAGAAAAGGTCAACTATGCACCGAATCTGGCTGTATATAAAGTGTATATAATAGACGAAGTCCACATGCTTACAGAGGCAGCTTCCAATGCTCTGCTCAAGACCTTGGAAGAGCCGCCGGCTCATGTCATCTTCGTTTTAGCCACTACAGAGCCCCACAAAGTTTTGCCCACTATCCTGTCTCGCTGCCAGCGCTTTGATTTTCATCGTCTTTCCCAATCAGCGGTAATTTCAAAACTAAATTCTATCTGTAAAAAAGAAAACATTGATATTGAACCAGAAACCTTGAGACTCATTGCTCGGGCAACTACCGGAAGTTTACGTGACGCTGAGAACTTACTGGAACAACTGGTTGCCTATTTCGGGCATAAAATAGAATTAACTCAAGCGCAGACAATGCTGGGGATTAGTAATGACCTTCGCGTCAAGGAGTTAGCCCGCCATATTGTTAATGAAGCTATTTCCGCTGGGCTACAGACTATTAACACTGTGAATAATGACGGGCTTGACCTTCGCCAGTTTAACCGGAGTTTAGTGGATTACCTCCGCAATCTACTTCTGGTCAAGTCTGGCTCCGAAGAAGTTGTTGATGTAACTCAGGATGATTTAATAGAGGTAAAAGCTCTCGTGGCTAATACCACTCTCGACCATTTATTGAGGGCTATCAAAGCTTTCGGCGCTATAGACCTCCGCCTGGACAATTACTCCACATTGCCATTGGAACTGGCTTTAGTGGAATGCCTGCTGCCTCCGGAAGAGAAGCCAGTTTCTTCCCTGGCTTCCTCTGAAAGGGTAATGAAAACTTCCACCCCATCGTCAAAGCTCCCCAGACCATCTCAAGAAGTAACGTCCACGCCAGAGGTAGAGAGCATCAAATTATCAGAAGGGGAAGGAGTTCAGGATATTGATTACTTTCGTAGTCGCTGGAAAGAATTTATTCTGTCACTGCGGGGTGAAGGTTCCAGAGGTAACCTTGATGCTCTTTTGCGCAGTGCTTGCGAGCCAGTAGCGGTTGAGGGCGACACTCTGGTTCTGGGTTTCTATTATCCTTATCATAAGGATAAAATTGAAGACCCCAAATACCGGCATCTGGTAGAGAGGAAATTAAAAGAGGTCTTCGGACACAGCTATCAGCTGCGTTGTATTCTTACTAATAGAGAAGAAAGGGCTAAAGCCAAAGCACAGTCAAAGAATACAGTAGTAAGGGCAGTTCTGGAAATGGGAGCTAAAATCATCGATGAGGAAAGTTGAACTAAAATGAACAAATTTGTCCTGCGTCAAGCGCAACAGCTGCAAGCCAAATTAGCTAAGGCTCAGCAGGAATTAGAGGATATGACCGTAGAAGCCACCGCCGGTGGAGGAGTCGTAAAAGTAGTTATGGATGGGCACCAGAAGGTCCGTTCTCTGAAAATATCCCCAGAGGTAATTGACACTGCTGAAATAGAATTTTTAGAAGACTTAATAGTGGCAGCAATGAATGAAGCTACCCAGAAATCTCAGGAGCTGGCGGCACGGCACCTGAGCAGCTTAACAGGAGGACTCAAGATTCCAGGCTTAACTTAATAGTAGCGTTTTAGGACTCTATTACATAAGGAGGAAAAATGATGGACTTAGCTATCCGAATTTTAGCTTATTACACTATTATTGCCATGATGGTTGTTATCGGCGCCTCTATCTGGCAGGTAGGTGAGACTCGGGAGCACACCCGCACTGGAGCTGTGCTCCATTTTGTCGCCCTTTGTATCGTCATCATTTTCGCCATCCTCGTCATTCTTAGGGCATAGCAGGAATTACGTTAGCAAGGACTGACTGAATTGAGGTTGAGTTCTATACCTGCCGCTGAGCCGGTGGCTCAGCTGATTGAAAGACTGAATAAATTGCCGGGCATCGGACCTAAAAGCGCTCAGCGATTAACCTATTATTTGCTAAGGGCTCCAGCAGAAGAGGTAAAAGCACTGGCTGAAGCTCTCTTAGCCATAAAGGAAAAGATAAGCTTGTGCTCAGTTTGTTTCAATACCACCGACTCCGACCTATGTCTTATCTGCCGGAACGAAGAACGTGACCATACTGAAATCTGTGTTGTGGAAGAACCATCCGATATTCTGCCTTTGGAGCGTACTAAGAAGTATAAAGGACTTTATCATGTACTTCATGGAGTTATTTCTCCCACCGAAGGAATCGGACCTGATGATTTGAAAATTAAACAACTTCTTTCTCGCCTTCAAAATGGTTCAGTGACTGAGGTCATCCTGGCAACTAATCCAAATCCCGAAGGGGAAACCACTGCCATGTATCTTCAGCAGCTAATTTCTCCCTTAGGCATCAGGATTACTCGCCTGGCTCGTGGTTTGCCCTACGGAGGAGAGCTAGAGTATGCCGATGATGTTACCTTAAGTCGAGCTTTAGAAGGAAGGCAGGAAATCTGAGCAGACAACTTCGATGACAGCGCCTCGCGTTTATAAAACAGAGGCAATCATCCTTAAGCACATCAAATTAGGGGAAGCCGATAGAATCCTGACACTATATACTCCGGCGTTAGGCAAGATAAAGGCAGTGGCTAAAGGAGCCCGCCGTCCTGGGAGTAAATTAGGGGGGCACGTTGAACTGCTGACCCACAGCCTGTTAATGTTAGCCCGCGGACGCAACCTCGATATCATTACCCAGAGTCAAACAATCAACAGTTTTCTTCCCTTGAAAAATGACTTGTGGCGGATTAGCTACGGTCTCTATATTACAGAGCTGGTTGATTCCTTCACTGAAGAACGCTTGGAAAACCAACCTGTCTTTGACCTTCTGCTCAATGCTCTGAATTGGCTGTGTGAGGCTAATGACGGTGAGCTTGTCCTCCGCCATTTTGAACTCAACCTCCTTCACCATCTGGGCTACCGACCTCAGCTTCAGAAGTGCCTTAGCTGCAATTCAACTCTTCAGCCAGTGACCAATTTTTTCAGTCCACATCAGGGTGGTGTCCTCTGCCCAGAGTGCAGTTACCAAGAGCCGATAGCCAGACCTCTCTCTACCAATGCTCTCAAAGTGCTGCGTCTATGGCAGGAGTGTGACTTTGCTACTGCCCATCGGATAAGGATAAGCCCAGAGCTGTCCTCTGAGTTAGAGCAAGTAATGAAGGAATATATCACCTATCTTCTGGAGCGGGAGACCAAATCAACCGTCTGGCTGGATAGATTGAAGCAAGAAATTCGTAGAATTGCTGTTGACACACCGATAAAGTCGGACTAAAATTTGGCGGCAATAAATAACTATGATAAGTCATGGCGGGCGGGTGGGTAAGTAACTTTGCGTAATAACTGGCATCCGAAGCCGGGAGACAAATTTGTTCGCCGTCCCCGGCTTAAATTACATCCACTACGGCGAATTCTTGGTGTACCCGGACTATTTAGCACTGCTTACGGTGACCTTGGCTCATCCATTTATTACGCTTTAGGCATTACCGCTATAGTAGCCTTGGGTGCAACCCCGGTAGCTCTGGGGATTGCTGGTGTTTTCTTTGTTTTCACAGCTCTTTCCTATGCTGAAGGTACCACCATGTTTCCCGAGGCTGGAGGCTCCGCCAGCTTCGCTCGGCACGGGTTTAACAATTTGACAGGTTTCATCTCCGGCTGGGCACTTATGTTCGGCTATATTGTTACCATCTCAATTTCATCCTTCACCATTCCCTCTTACCTTGGTTATTTCTGGGAACCTCTTAAGACATCACCAATATTCGGTACCGGTCTTGCCATGGGTATCGTCGCTCTCTTGATAGGAATTAATATCATTGGCATTAGGGAATCGGCAGTATTGAATTTCTCTTTAGCCATCCTTGACATAGGCACTCAGTTACTGCTCATAATTTTAGCCCTTCTCTTCCTATTTAGCCCGATTGTCTTCATTCAACGCATCGCCAACAATTGGCCTACGACCCCAAACCTTATTTTTGGTGTAGCTATAGCAGCCATAGCTTTCACCGGTGTGGAAACCATATCTCAAATGGCAGAAGAAACTAAACGTCCGCAGGTAACAACTCCAAAGGCATACATTTTGACGGCTGTAGTCGTCTTGGCTATCTACGCAGGCATTTCCTTAAGCACTTTCTCGGCATTGACGCCTCAAGAAATAGCTTCAAGCTGGGCAAAAGACCCAATAGCTGGCATTGCTCATGTTCTTTCGATAACTATTGTGCCCCACGAGATGGCAAATAGATGGTTTTCTGGGGTTGAACTTCAAATCATCTTCGCTTGGGTGCTCAGAGCAATACGAACCTTACTTCCGATACTGGTAGCTTTGCTGGCATCAACGATTCTGTTTATAGGGACTAATGCTGGACTAATGGGTATCTCTCGCCTTTCTTTCTCTCTAAGCCGGTATAAACTGATACCCCCAGCTGTAAGCCGAGTTCACAATCGCTTCAAAACACCCTATATTGCCATCATTCTTTTTGGTTTGGTGGCACTATTGCTGCAAACTCCAGGCTTCTTTATGCCTGGCGTTTTCGCCAATTTAGGTGGACTTTACGCCTTCGGCTCTATGCTGTCTTTTGCCTTGGCTCATGCCTCCATTTTGGCGCTGCGAGTCAAAAAGTCTGACCTTCCCAGACCGTTTAAACTCGGCTGGAATATTAGGATTAGGAACCGCGAATTACCTTTGACAGCTATTCTCGGCTTATTAGGCACTAGCGCTATCTGGGTAGTAGTGGTAATTATGCAGCCCTACAGCCGCTGGGTTGGCTTTGGCTGGATGGGGGTTGGATTTCTACTTTACTATCTCTTCCAGCGTTGGCTTTCTTCAAGGAAAGTAAACAAGGGCACGAGCCCGCTGTGAGAATGTAAGAGCAATTGCGTAGCTTCTGATGTTGCAAGTATAATTATTCAGGCAAAAAGGTCAGGAAACATCAATGGAGTTTAACAGAATTCTGGTGCCCGTCAGTGGTAGCAAAGCTGACGAGGAAGCCATAAAACTGGCTTGTAGTTTGGCTAAAAAGTCCAAAGCTAAAATCTATGTTGTCTATATTATTCAAGTCAAGCGTAGCCTCCCCCTGGATGCTGAAATCGAACCAGAGATAAAGAGGGCTGAAGAAGTATTGACCCGAGCTGAAGATATAGCCTCTGAACAAGACTATGAAGTTGAGACTGACCTGCTTCAAGCCCGAGAGGCTGGACCAGCCATTGTTGACGAAGCTATGGAAAGAAATGTAGACTTGATTTTGATGGGGATCGGTTATAAAAAGCGATTTGGCGTCTTCAGTCTGGGCGTAGCTGTGCCCCATGTCTTAAAAGAAGCCCCTTGTCAAGTATTGCTCTACCGCGAGCCTATTTCTTGAGGAGACAGATGGAAGTAGTTATTATGGGCTGTGGACGGGTAGGAGCTCAGTTAGCCAGTCTATTGGATACTGATGGGCATAAAGTAACCATACTTGATATTGATGCCTACAGTTTCAGAAGGTTGCCACCAACCTTCAGCGGCACTGCTCTGGTGGGTGATGGCATTGATGAAGATGTCCTTAAGAAAGCAGGTATTGAAAAAGCGGATGCCTTCATTGCTGTAACTCAGGGAGACAACCGCAACGTTATGGCAGCACAAATTGCCAAACATCTCTTTAATGTCCCCCGGGTCCTGTGCCGTATTTATGACCCGCTGCGCAAAGACTTGTATGAGATGCTTGGATTGGAAGCTATCAGCCCAACCACAGTTTTCGCCCATTTATTGAAGGAAAGGCTGGAAACAGGTGCTAAAGGTACAAAGGCAAATTTGAGAAAGGAAAAGTAAGCTACGATGTATATACTAGTTGTTGGCGGTGGAGTAGTAGGTTATTACTTATGCCGTGCCCTCATTGAAGAAGGGCACGAAGTCCTAGTTATTGAGAAGGACGCTAAGAAATGCGAGCACTTTCTGGACGAGTTAGGAAGCGTGTGTATGAGAGGCGATGGCTGTGAAGCCAGTACTCTGTCTGAAGCCGGTACTGGCAGAGCTGATATTTTTATTGCCACGACCAATGAAGATGAAGATAATTTAGTGGCTTGTCAGGTAGCCAAACACAAATTCAACGTCCCCCGGATTATTGCCAGAATAAACAACCCCAAAAACGAGAAGGTCTTCAAAAAATTAGGTATTGACTGCACTATTAGCGTAACCAATCTTCTTCTGGAGCATATTGAAGAGGAAATACCCACGCATCCCCTCGTTCACCTTCTGACATTAGCCAGAGAAAACCTTGAGATTGTTGAGGTCAAGATTTTACGGACTTCAAAGTCAGTAGGTAAGACAGTAAAGGAATTACCGTTGCCGGCTGGTTCCATTTTGTCCCTACTTATCCGTAATGGTCAGAAACCACAGGTACCTTCCCCAGACACCCTGATTGAAGCCGGTGACCGCCTCATTGCCCTGACTCCTGGCGACCAAGAAGAAACCCTTAGAAAGGCTCTTACTGGAGATTAGGTTACTCTGCAAAGCGAAATTTAGATTGCTTTGCTCGCAATAACAAGAGGGGCACAGGCTGGCATTACAGTAAAATTAGCTCAGCCCAAGTTGGCTTTAAGTTTATGGTAGGTTGCCTTTAGGGCTTCGGGAACGACTTTAGTATCAGACAACACTGGCATAAAATTGGTATCTCCCTGCCACCGCGGCACTACATGGGTATGAATATGTTCTTCTATGCCCGCCCCAGCTGCTCTGCCGATATTCAACCCGATATTAAAACCCATAGGTTTCATTACTTCAGTTAACAATTTGACACTTTTTTTGACTATTACAAAATGTTCTGTCAACTCTTCGCCAGTCAAATCTTCCAAACGAGCTAAATGCCGATAGGGGGCTATCATCAGATGTCCGGGGTTATAAGGGAAGGAGTTCAAGATTATGAAATTGCTTCTGCCACGGTAAAGGATGAGATTGGTTTCGTCATCTTTTTCCAACGGCTTCTGACATAAGATGCAGCCGTTTTCTTTAGCGGCGGCAATATATTCCATTCGCCAGGGTGCCCAGATATACTCCATTGAAAGTCCTTAATCTTACCTGGCTTCAGCATTAATTGCAATAGATTTAGACAAGGACGGGGGCAAGAGAGCGCCTCGCTTCTCTCTTCTGTCATTGCGAGGAGCGTTAGCGACGAAGCAATCCCGAGAGATTGCCACGCCTTCGCTTCGCTCAGGCTCGCAATG
>CAZJMM010000035.1:0-11106 GCA_964547155.1 uncultured Dehalococcoidaceae bacterium
TATCACGCTTGAACTAATTGAGAAGAAATCATAGTTCCCACTGTGCGATGTCACAATCGCCTGTTCTGTTCAATAAGATATTGCGAAAGTCTATGAATTAGGCACAAAAATAGGCTGGATAATCACTTACCCAGCCTATTCTATTCAAAATTTGCTACTTTGTATCGTTTGCGCTCCAGAGGCCTACAGGTTCAAGCCTTGCTGAATGCCTCGCTGTCTCTCAGTTTCTATGGCTTCTTTAGGGATATTATCACGAATGCTTCTTATGGAAGCTGCAATACGCCTCCAGCACCTCTCTTCAACCTCATGGACTAAACGCCAAAGGCAGTTGCCCGTATTGAGGCAGATAGGGCAGCTCTCTGTTAGCCTCTTTTGGTCTCCTCTTCATCATTCAAAATATAGCTTTGATAGTATGGGGTGGTGACTGACCTGTTAGTTGAGCACAACATGGCAGTCATGAGTCTATGTGACCGGATCATAGTGGTAAATTATGGGCGTAAGATTGCTTAAGGCTCACCCGAAGAGGTATCGTGCTTATCAGAACTATACGGGGTGGTGAAGCAGGTTCTCTTCCAGTATGAGCTCTGCCATCCATCGAGCGGCTTTGCCCACCACCTCCGGGCAGCCAGCATCACCATGGCCCCCGGCATCTTCAAATTTCTTAAAATCATCCCCGTCAACAAGGTAGAAGGGTCGCCCTAAGACTTTGGTCTGGATATTGCGGCAGACTACGGAGCCATATTCCTTAATATATTTGTCACGAAACTTCCTGACCAGCTCAAGGGTTCGGAAGCCAACAGTCTGGTCAAGGTCAATAAAATTATTCCTATCTCTGCCTAACAGGAGCCCCAAAATCAGGATAGCCCCAGCATAGGACCCGCAGCTGCCGTCAATAGCCCCACCACCCCCGCCAGCAAGGCCAGTTGCTGCCTTGAAAATATCATCATTCCTGATGTCAAGGGCATCCTGGAGCGCAGCTATTACACACTGGCTACAGCCCATGTAGGTCTTTTCGTATTCCTTACCCAGCTCATAGGCCTTCTCAGCGGCAGTCTTTGCCATTGTCATCCCCCTTTTAAGAAATATAGTCCCTCCAACTCTACAGTAAAACCCATTATAAAAACTCCAGCAGGTGCGTCAAGGTATTGTACTCATTAAGGCATAGGGATGGCCTTCACTTTCTCCAGCAACAAGGCTAGTGAGATTGTTAAGAGAACACACTTAGGAGGATGAACTACACCGCTGCCATTTTCTCAGTCTAAATGGCAAATCGCTTCCTAAGGAGGATTGAATACCATAGCCGGAATGTTAGCCAGAAGTAACCTGCAACAGCCAAAAGTAAGAAGACAGTCTACCCCCTGTCTAGTGTAACAGGGGGTAGACCTAATCTTTCAAAATAGTAACCTCACCTGCTGTAACCTTGGTCAAGCTGCCATCATCACGCCGCAGAAACAAGCTGCCGTCCTCAGCTACTGATTCAGCTCTACCCTCTTCTATCATCTCACCTATCTTAACACGTATCCTTTTGCCCAAAGTTTCCAAATAGTCTTTCCATTCAGTGTACGGCGAAACTCCAGCTTGTGCCTGCACATATAACTTCTCCACTTCACTCAACAAAGCAACCACAAAATCGGGCAAAAATATCTCTCTACCCAATTCTTGGGAAAGACTGGTAGCAAATGCCGAAATATCAGGAAAAGGCGATAAATCAACATTGACATTTATCCCTATCCCAACTACAGCAAACTCGACTCGGTCATCTTCAACTTCATTTTCAATCAAAACTCCACAAACTTTCTTGCTGTTAATGAGCACATCGTTGGGCCACTTAATCACTGCCTTTAGTCCGGTCAAGTGGCTGATTACCCGAACAACCGCCAAAGAAGTCATCATAATAAGTTGTGGTAGCTGCTCCAAAGAGGGATGGAGAATTATCGACAGCGCTAAGCTACCTTTGGGCGACAGCCATATCCGTCCCAAACGTCCCCTACCCAAGGTCTGTTCATCGGCAATAACGACTGTGCCTTCCTCAGCTCTTTCCAATGCCAGCTTCTTGGCTATTTCCGTGGTTGATGCCACACTGATATAATGAATTATCCTCCTACCGATAATCTTCGTCCTTAACTTCTCTTTTATAAAATTTTCCATAATCTAGGTCTGCCAGCTACTAAATTCTAAAGTGGCAATGCCATAATTATAAAGACAAGACGCATTTATGTCATTAAGGGCAGAAGTCGTTAAACCATCAAAGTTAAATAGCCTCTTGACATAGAAGTATGGCGCTGCCAAAATAGTAATTAGTCCGAATAGAGGCTTTAGTAAAGTTTTGACAGTACCTATTAAGAAAAACAAAAAAACCAAGCAAAGGGCAGCCATCCTAAAAACGCTGCGGAGCACGCAGAGTCATCCTACTGCCTTCTGGATTTACGAACAAGTCAAGAAAGAAATACCCGACATCAGCCTGGGTACGGTCTATCGCAATCTTAATCTGCTAAGAGATAAAGGTGAGATTCTTCAGTTGGACTTTCTTCGTCCCCTGAGTCATTTTGACGGTAGAGCTGAGCCACACTATCACTTTGTATGCAATAACTGCCGTAGTATCCTCGACCTTACCGAACCAGTAAACACACAGCTCAATAATATTTTAGCTAACGAGACGGGCTTGAAGGTTTTTTCCCATCACCTTGAATTTGAAGGTTTGTGCCACAACTGCCAGAAGCTCCCGTGACCAAGTTAAAAGTTTTAGGTATAGCCGGCAGTCCCCGGCAAGATGGTAATACCGACCTCTTATTTAGAGAGGTAATCGCTGGTGTTGCCAGTAAGGGGATTCAAGCTAAGACTGCCATTCTAAGGGATTTAAGCATCGCCCCCTGTCGTCATTGCGATGGCTGCATTAAGACCGGTAAATGTGTCATAGAAGATGACATGCAGTGGCTTCATATCGAACTCCGAAAGGCAGACCGCATTGTCCTGGCTTCACCTATCTTTTTTATGAGTGTAACCGCCCAAACCAAGGCTATGATAGACCGCTGTCAAGCATTATGGGTTCTCAAATACATACTGAAACTTCCGATAGCTCTCAACCCCAAACAGGAACGAAAGGGAGTTTTTGTGTCTGTTGGCGGTACCAAACTGTCCAATTTATTTCAGCCGGCTACAGTTACTGTTAAAACCTGGTTTAGAGTCTTAGACATATCTTACGCAGGCGAGCTCACCTTCTCAGATATAGATGCAAAAGGAGCTATTCTCAACCACCCCACAGCTTTGAAGGAAGCCTTTGATTTAGGGCGCGAGTTAGTTAGCAAGGGAACTAATCTTTAGCCACACCGAGCAGGTCGGTAATCTTCTCCACCCCCTCCGTTTCCATATAGCCCACTATCCCCTCTAAGACATCAAGAGCAGCACTGGGGTTATTAAAATGGGCTGTGCCTACCTGCACAGCCGTAGCTCCAGCCGTCAGGAACTCAATAGCATCACTCCCGGTCACGATGCCACCACAACCTATCACCGGTATATCCACAACTTTGGCTACTTTATGTACCATATAAAGGGCTATCGGTTTAATCGCTGGACCTGAAAGTCCGCCGCTAATATTACCCAGAGCTGGTTTCCTCACAGCTACATCTATTGACATACCCCTAACCGTATTAATCAAGGATATAGCATCAGCCCCAGCCGCCACCACCGCTTGAGCAATCTCTACAATATCGGAAACATTAGGACTTAACTTCACAATAACTGGTAAAGTTGTCTTAGCTTTAACTGTCTTAGTAACCTCAGCCGCTAACTGAGGGCTGGTGCCAAACTCTATTCCACCCGCAGTTACATTGGGGCAACTAATATTGACTTCTATACCCCTAACTCCAGCCACGCCTTCCAGTCTTGAGGCAACCTCCCCATATTCTTCCACAGTTTCGCCAGCAATATTAACTATTACCGGAACTCGCCAGCGTGCCCATACTGGTGCTTTATCCTTGATCACAGCTTCAACACCTATATTTTCCAAGCCTACCGAATTGAGCAAACCAAAAGGCATTTCAATTAAGCGGGGCTGAGGATTACCTGACCTCGGTTTCAGAGTAGTCCCTTTACAGATAACAGCTCCCAGTCTTTGAATGTCAACAAGCTGACTATACTCAATACCGTAGCCAAAAGTGCCGGCTGCGGTCATTACTGGATTGGCTAAAAGAAGACCTTTGGGATGTCTTGGGGTTAACTGAACGGAGAGTTCCATTAAGCCAGACATGCTCCGTCAAGCTTCGACTGTGGGGACCAATTTACGCACTGCTTCCACTTTGCTACTTATCGTTACTGGTTTGTCACGTCGGTCATCAATCTTGACCGTGGTTACCACCCGGGATACCCCCAAGTTGAAAGGGGCTTCATGCATTTCCTTCACCACTTGAAGAACACGCTGGAGTGAGCCCTGAATAATTGTTCCCATAGCCGTCAACTGATAAGACAAATCGGGCGATTTCTCCAAGACCTTTAAACAAGCTGCTACATATTTGCTTACGCTTGTATCACCAGTACCTACGGGAATAACACTTACTTCGGCAACAACCTGCTTTTCCATGATTGACTTTTCCCACAACTATTTTCTTAAATTAAAGCTTTAACAATAGTCCAGATTCCCCAAGCTATAAGTGCGATGCCCACTAAATAAGGTACCCACTTTGGCTGTGTCATGACTACAATACCCAACACAATAGCTATAACACCAATAATAATCGCAGTAAACACATGACCTCCTTATCTGTGTTTTCCAAAAATAAGACTCATTCGCTAAAAGACAAAATTAATGATACCCACCGCTCCCACTATAATGAGATAAGCTCCTACAAGGTACGAAAGTATGTTGGGAAATATAATTATCAGAATTCCAAAAATAAGGCTCACAATTGCCCAGATGAGACCTAACTCAAGCAACATTTTCTAACCTCCCGCTCCAAGTTGTCTCCAGTATACCAAAAGCAACCCCTTACTGGAAGACAGTCCACACTGCCAAAGTCGCTTCCGTGTAGTTAATAAGTGAATATGGTAAAATTTACTGGACATTTTTCGAGACACGTTTTATTACTTAAAGAAACAAAACATGGCATACCTAATTCGCCCCATGCAGGATGAAGACATTCCCCAGGTACTTCAAATTGACCAGGAAGCTTTCCCTACTCAGTGGCCTTACCCTACCTATACTTCACTAAAAAATGAGCTTCGCAACCGATTAGCCCGCTATGTAGTAGCCTGCGAAAAGAAGCAGGATAACCTGGGAATAGCTAATCAGGCTGGTCAGGCTGGGGATAAGAGTTTCTGGCAAAGGTTTCCCTTGACCAAATTGTTTACCCCGGGTACCTACACCTCAAGTCGTTCAGTTATTCCTGTGGGTCAACAATTCATAGTTGGTTATGCCGGCTTCTGGATAATGATGCATGAAGCCCACCTGACCACTATAGCCGTCAGAGAAGCTTATCAACGCCGTGGCATAGGCGAACTCCTCCTCATCTCTGTCATTGATTTAGCCACCCAACTTGATGCCAAAATAGTTACCCTTGAGGTGCGTGCATCTAACAAACCAGCTCAACTTCTATATGAGAGATACAATTTCAAATCAGCTGGAATCCGTCGCCGTTATTATTCTGATAACGGTGAAGATGCTTTGATTATGACCGCTGATACTATTACCTCAGCTTCTTTTCAAGCCCAATTCCTGCGGCTGAAAGAAGCACACCGCCAGAAATGGGGTGAAGCTTTTGCTTATACTCACCTAACTCGGAGCTAAAGATGGGAGAAATTAAGAGTGCCTGGGAAAAAGCTATGGAGAGGGTGGGCAAGCTGGGGAAACTCTCGGAAGAGGAGTTGAGAAGCTTAGAATATGTCCCCTTGGGCAATACTTTAGCTGCTCGCTATCTCAAAGAAGAAAACTACGACCTGGATGCCGAACTAACCAAATACAAAGGTAGTGGTGTGCGAAAATACATAATCCAGGGGATTCAAGAGATTCTTATCAGAAATATAGCTCTGCCACAGGATAACCGGGCTAAAGAAACTACCAAGAAAGCTATGTCAGGTTTAAAACTAATTAAACAAAACCGGAACCGCCTCGAAGCTGTTTTTGACTTGATAAATAACCTTTTCAACTACTACGAACAAGCGCGCCAACAGACTTATACGCAGTTAAGGCAAAACTTCGAAGCCAAACTCCAGGAAGTAACCAGAGCAGTCCAGCAACAGATGGGCACCAGCGTTACGATACAGCCAGAGCTTCAGCCTCAGTTCCAAGAAGAATGGCGCAAAATCAGTGCTCAACTTAACACTCAATACGAGAAGGTACTCGACGAACACAAAGAGCAGATACTAAAGATACTGTGAAGTCTTCACAAGGTTCACCGATGGGATTGAACAGCTTTTGATTTTTTACTACTCGGGGAAGCCTGAGCGAGTTCCTTAATTAACTCTTCCCTCACCTCAGGGGGCAATGAGGCTAATCTCTCTTTAGCTTCTTTCACAGCTTCTTTAGCTTGAGCGATTGACTTCCACAGCTCTTCGGTTCCAGCCGTCTTAAGAAGCTCTGCTTTTATCTCTCTAAGTTCTTTGTTTGTGACTTTCGAATCCCTCATTAACTCTGCTAACATACGACAACTTTTAGCGGCAAAACCCAAAAGTGCAGCAACTAAGAAAAAACCAATAAGACTTAAAGTAGCTGCCAGAACTTCCCACTGAGTCCACATTTCTCCCCCTCCTTTTGTTAAGCTTAGGAAGACGAGGTAGCCAATGATTCTTGTCCATAGTCATTATACTTCTCATTGCTCCTGTTATCAATACTTTGCGCTCTGATTCTTCAAATATGAGGCACAAAGCATAACTTTCGGTTCAGCCAGAAAAAAACTCCTCAATAATGTTCCATCATGTTATTATAAATCAACAGAAACAGGAGTAGCTCGATGATATAATTCGTCACGGACACTAACAACTAAAGTATCGAGATAAAACATGTACCAGGGAGAGCTAAGATGAAACAAACTCGTTCTGTCAATGCCAAGCTTTATGCGAGGGCAGTGGTAGCAATAATGTTGATTGTCTCTTGGGTTGCTCTCTGGCTGAGTGGTTTGGTACTGTGGCTTGCCCCTTCCGGACCTAGGTCAGGTCGCCTGCCTTTACTATTCGAACTCACCAAAACTGAATGGCGCGATATACACCTGTGGATTGCCCTTGCTGCTACAATCATTACGGTAATCCACGTAATCATAGACTGGAAAGCACTGCAAGGTGTAATTCGCTACCTGATCAGCGTCCATCGAAGCCCCGAGCTACTCAAGGAAAAATAAAAATTAGTGCCCCCAAGGGAATTCGAACCCCTGTTTTCAGCTTGAAAGGCTGACGTCCTAGGCCTCTAGACGATGGGGGCAACGGGGAGAAGTATAACAAAGACCTGCACAGGAGGCAAAATTGCAGTTCTCCTGTACAGGTCACGTAACTTCTTGCAAATTAAATTAGAGGTATTCTTTAGCCCTATATTGCTTTTTTAATACACTATCTTGGCTTCCGCCGGTACTGAGACAGTCGAATTTCTATCACTTATCCATCTATTATGAGCGCAATATGGTCACGTTATACAGATGAGCTGGAAACTCGCTTGATTCGATATCATTTCGTTGGGCGTAAGAATATGAATGCGCATCCAGTGAGTGCCCGCGGCTGACAGAGTCCATGTCGCGGTGACCGTTTTCGAACCAGCTGCAGTGAAAGTTACGGTCTGCGTGGAGGCAATTGCACCATCGCTTCTCTCCCACCTGTAAGTGACTGTACCAGGACCATTGACAGCGATGACAGCGGAAAAATTGAAGGTCTTGGGACATTCTCCCATGTAGGATGAAGGGCTAACACTTGCTGTGACACTTGTCACGGCAAATGGCGCTACGCAGGTGAGCGTGAAACTCGCTTGATTCGATATCATTTCGTTGGGCGTAAGAATATGAATGCGCATCCAGTGAGTGCCCGCGGCTGACAGAGTCCATGTCGCGGTGACCGTTTTCGAACCAGCTGCAGTGAAAGTTACGGTCTGCGTGGAGGCAATTGCACCATCGCTTCTCTCCCACCTGTAAGTGACTGTACCAGGACCATTGACAGCGATGACAGCGGAAAAATTGAAGGTCTTGGGACATTCTCCCGTGAAGGATGAGGGGCTAACACTCGCCGTGACACTTGTTACAGCAAACACCGGTGTTGGAGGTGCTGCCAGCACCATAACTGTCAAAGATTCAGAGGTACTGCCCGCGTCATTAGTAGCAGTCAGTGTATAAACAGTGGTTGTGGCTGGAAGTACGCTTATTGTGCCCGCAGCATCTACATCGCCAATGCCGGGGTTTATGCTAACTGAAGTAGCACCAGTGACATTCCACATGAGAGTTGTAGAGTCACCAACAGTTATTTCTAGAGGAGTGGCGCTAAAGGCAACAATAACCGGCGGAGTCCCGGGAGGCGGCGCTGGAGGTGGAGAAGGTGGAGGTGGGGCTACTACAGTAACATTAACCACCACTGATTTACTAACTGTACCGGCAGTGTTGGTAGCCGTTAGAGTATAGACAGTAGTTGTGCTTGGGGATACCACTCTCGTCCCAGCAGCACCCACCAGACCTATTCCTTGGTCTATAGTAACCGAAGTAGCCCCAGTTACATTCCACAGTAAGGTTGCTGATTCACCAGCAGGTATTTCAGGAGGGCTAGCCTCCAAAGCCACAATAACTGGCGGAGCCAGGCTCGGTATACAGCCCAAACCAGCTACCAATAGTAAAGAAACCAAAAACATCAACCTTTTCATATTGACCTCCATTCTTAAACCTATTAACATTATAAATAACGTGTTTATCAACAATAAGGTTTAGATTTGTTTAAGCATGATAAAATCAACTGAAGGTTGTGTCAACAATTACGGATAAACAGCCAGAGCGTCAAGTCCGGTTGTTTCCTCAAAACCCAACATCAGGTTCATATTCTGGACAGCCTGTCCAGCACCCCCCTTGACCAGATTGTCAAGGCAGCTAATCACAACAAGTCGGTCAGTCCTCAAGTCAATGGTTGGATAAACAAGGCAGAAGTTGTTACCCCAGGTATGTTTGGTCTGAGGTGGAGCGTCTGTTATTCTGACAAAAGGCTCACCTTTATAGAAAGCATTATAAAGCTGCTTCAACTGGTCTTTGCCTTTCTCTCCTTTAGCTATCTTACCTTCCTTTAACTTAGCGTAACAGGAACTGAGTATGCCTCGGCTCATCGGCACCAGATGAGGCACAAAGGTTACGGAGAAAGAAGCCTTTGGACTTAAGTTTTGGAACTCCTGGGCCATTTCAGGAAGATGTCTATGCCCTTCTAAGGCATAGGCAGAGACATTGTCACTGGCTTCAGAATAATGTGTGGTCAAGCTCAAAGTCCTGCCGGCGCCAGAAATGCCCGACTTACTGTCAATAACAATGTCAGGGTAGATAAGGTCTTCTTTGATTGCTGGTGCCAGTGCTAAGATAGCCGCTGTAGAATAGCAACCTGGATTGGCTACCAAATTCGCGGAGCTAACCTGTGAGCGATAAAGCTCGGGTAAACCATAAACTGCTTTCTTAAGCAGGTCTGGCGCCGGATGGGTAAAGTCATACCAGCGAGGATAATCAGTTGCTTCTTTCAATCTGAAATCAGCACTAAGGTCAACAACTCTGACACCTTTTCTAAGCAAAGGCAATATAACTTCAGCGCTCTCTTTGTGGGGCATAGCTGAAAAAGCCAGGTCGACTTCATCAAGTTCAGCGGTAATCAGAGAATCAATGGTTAAGTGGGGGAAAACTTGACTCAATTTCTTACCAACAGCGCTCCTTCCAGTGACTGAAGTCAGTTTTACCCCGGTATGCCCGTAGAGCAGACGAGCTAACTCGGTTCCAGTATACCCGGTAACATTTATGATGCCAACTTTAAACTGCTTCATTTTGTCTCTCCATGCTAAATATGCCTCTCTTTAATCTGCTTTAAATGACAGGTATCATTTAGAAGTAAAGCCACTGGTCTGCCGTCATTTACCTCGAAAAGGTTTATGGCACTTACATCCTGAGTCACCTGCCAGAAATGCGAATTGTCCAGGTCTAAAAAATGTAGTAGTAGAAGCTGGCAGACTACTTTGTGAGAAACCAAGGTAATAGTTTCCTCTGAATGAGCGGTTATCAAATCATTTACGACAGCTACTACTCTATCCCTAACCTGTTTCAGACTTTCGCCACCGGGAAATCGGACAAGGTGGGGACTTTTCAACCACAATGCGTATAAAGAGCCGTCTTTAGCCACTGCCTCCTCAGGTGAAAGCCCTTGCCACTCTCCATAATTTATGTCAATAAGCCCCGGGAGTAACTCGACCTCCAATCCCAGCCTTTTGCCTAAAATTCGAGCTGTGGTCACTGCCCGGCGCAGGGGGCTGGAATAGACCGCAGCAACTGACCATTGGGCAACTTTTTCTGCGACAGCTTCCGCCTGCCTCTTTCCCAATTCATTCAGGTCTAAGTCCGCCCACCCCCGGAACCTCTCTACCCGGTTCCATTCTGTTTGTCCATGTCTAACCAAAATAATTCGGGTCATCTTTCTACAAATTGTAGCTATACACCCTCCAGTATCAAATAGCCACCCTGCTACCCAAAAACTAAAGTATAGTATTACCGCAGCTAAATTCTGTCAACGGCATTTGAAATCGGTGTCTGAGTTTGCTTCGATTTCCTGAATGTGTTATTTTATTATTTAAATTTCCTATTTCCCTTTTCAAAGGCGACTATTATGTGGAGGGAGTTATGCCCAAAATTCACTTTATAGATGTTACTAACCGAGATACTGTGCAAGCATCGCGAATTAGCCTGGCTAAATTGCAGAAAACTATGGTCAATATTTACTTAGCCCAAATGGGAATTTATCAGTCAGAATTCTGCTTCCCCTACGCCAAGCACGAGTATAACTATA
Source organism: uncultured Dehalococcoidaceae bacterium (assembly GCA_964547155.1). Classification (GTDB taxonomy): domain Bacteria; phylum Chloroflexota; class Dehalococcoidia; order GIF9; family DYGU01; genus CAZJMM01. The sequence goes on from CAZJMM010000035.1 coordinate 10,978, forward strand.
TCAGGGCTAACCTAGCTCTTAAAGAAAAGGGGGTTATGGGAAATTTAATTCTGGAGGGTTGGTGCCGGGCTATCGTCCGGGATGTAGCCGCCTCCCTGCCTACCGGCATCAAAGACTTGAATCTATCTA
>CAZJMM010000036.1:0-10817 GCA_964547155.1 uncultured Dehalococcoidaceae bacterium
CTGTGGCTGCAGGTATGGATTGCCTTAAGGGGGGTGAGCGGGCAAAGATGGATGGCATGTACTTTGCCTCAACTACACCACCGTACCGAGAGAGGGAGAGCGCAGCCATAATTGCCACCGCTCTCGACCTCCCTACCAACATACGTACGGCTGACTTTGCTGGTTCCCTTAAAGCAGGGACTTCTGCTCTTCTTTCCGCTTGCGACTGTGTTAAAGGGGGAGGAGCACGTAATATTCTTATTTGCGCCTCTGACTGTCGCCTAGGTAAGCCAGGCAGTTCTCAAGAAAGCGTATTTGGGGATGGGGCTGCGGCTTTTTCCTTCGGTACCGACGGAGTAATTGCCAGCCTGAAAGGCTCTTATTCCGTCTCCTGCGATTTTCCAGATTACCGCAGGTCAGAAGATGATAGATTCGTCCGAGCCACGGAGGATAGATTCATCCGGGAAGAAGGATATGCTAAGTTCATTCCTAAGGCCATTCTAAGTTTATTACAGAAGTATAAGCTTGAAGCTAAAGATTTCGCCAAAGTAGCTTACCCCTGCCTTAATCTTAGGGAACATGCTTCTATTGGGAAGAGACTGGGCTTTCAGCCAAGCCAAATTCAAGAGCCATTGCTCACTGTCATAGGTGAATCAGGAGTTGCCTCGCCTTTAATATTACTCGCGGCTATGTTAGAGGAGGCTAAACCAGGTGATAACATTCTTCTGGCTAGCTACGGAAATGGTGCTGAGGCGCTATTCTTCAAGGTAACCGACGAAACAGAAAAAGTCAGAGCTCGAGGATTGCTAAGGAGGCGTCTTGCCTCTAAGAAAGAACTTACCAGCTATGAGCAATATCTTGCCTTCCGTGGCATACTTCCAGTGGAAATAGGGTTTGGTGGAGAAGTTGCTCCTACTCAGTTGCCACTGACATGGAGGGAACGGAAGGTGATTCTGGCGCTTTATGGCTCTAAATGCAAACGCTGTGGCACTCCCCAATATCCACCACAAAGGATTTGCGTTAACCCTGACTGTGGAGCTGTTGATGAGATGGAAGATTACTGCTTCTCTGATAAGAGGGGGGTTATTTTCAGTTATACCGCTGACCACATGGCCTCCTCTATCGACCCTCCACTATTATACGGTATGATAGACTTCGATGGTGGAGGGAGATTTGTGTTTGAGCTTACCGATTGTAAGCTGGACTTACTCAAGGTAGGTATGCCAGTGGAAATGAGCTTGCGGAGGAAATATCTTGATGAGTTGCGAGGTATTCATGGCTATTTCTGGAAGGCAACACCGGTAATGGAGTGATAAACAATAGGAGGAAGCAGAAATGCCAGAGGGAATAAAAGACAAGGTTGCTATTATAGGCATGGGTTGCACTAAATTTGGAGAGCTCTGGGATAAGAGTGCCGAAGACTTAATGGTTGAAGCATTTGAGGAAGCCCTTGAGGATGCTAGAATAGAGAAGAAAGATATCCAGGCAGCCTGGCAGAGCAATCAACTTACTGAGGTTAATGTGGGGCATAGTGCTCTCCCCTTAGCTACTACTCTGAAACTACCCTTCATCCCAGTAACCCGCGTTGAGAACCTGTGCGCCAGTGGTACGGAAGCTCTTAGAGCTGCCTGCTATGCTGTTGCCTCAGGTGCCTGCGACATTGCTTTGGCACTTGGGGTGGAGAAGGTTAAGGATTTAGGCTTCGGTGGTCTCCCAAGGGCTAACGAAGATATAGTGTCACTTGGGACTAGGGGGAGAGTAATTTTCCCAAGCTGGGTTAATCCTAACCCAGGGATGTTTGCCATGATGGCTATCAGATATTTTGAGCGGTATGGTATCAGCATTGAAGAAGGCAAAAAGACACTGGCTAAGATATCTGTGAAAAGCCATCGCAACGGGGCTTTAAACCCTAAGGCACACCTCCGAAGGGAAATCACAGTGGAAGATGTGCTCAATGCCCCCATGATTGCTAGGCCTCTCGGTTTATTTGATAGCTGTGGGGTAAGTGACGGTGCAGCGGCAGCTATTCTTGCCCGAACCGATATGGCAAAGAGCTTCAGACCTGACCCGGTCTATATCAAAGCTATCCAAGTTGCTGCCGAATCGGGAGAAGATTTGCTGTATCAGGGTTATGACTACACCCACGTTGAGACAACCTATCGTGCCGCCGTTAAAGCCTACGAAGAGGTGGGAATAAAGAACCCACGAGAAGATATAAGCATGATGGAGGTTCATGACTGTTTCTCTATAACTGAGCTTGTTACTTATGAAGACCTGATGATATCTCCCAGAGGTAAGGCAAAAGAAGACATTGATGCTGGATTCTTTGAGCTTGATGGAAAGATTCCCTGCCAACCTGATGGCGGGCTCAAGTGCTTTGGTCATCCGATTGGTGCCTCAGGGTTGCGAATGCTGTATGAAATGTATAAGCAGCTTCAGGGAAAAGCTGGACCAAGACAGATAAGGAACCCTAGGTTGGGGCTTACTCATAATCTGGGCGGCCAACCGCCCTTAAGTGTATGTAGTGTCTGTATTGTGGGGAGAGGTAAAGAAAGTTGAATTTTGGAGATACGATTCAGCAGGGCTAAAAAAGGGCTACTCACAAGAATTGCCCTCTCCGGTGCTGCTACAATTCCCAGGGACAGGGCATTGCTCAATTTAGGTGATGAGTCAGAAATCTGGTACCGCGAATTGAGTAAACGAATCTCTGTCAGACCCGCGGCAGCAGATAGCACGATGTAAACAGCCGATACCTAAATTGTCTTGCGAACTCGCTTACGCCGAAAAGGCTAAAGGTGCCAAAATGCGGACTGACTGTGCTCCGTTATACAATAACGCAGTTATGAGAAGAGAAAGATAATGGTAACATCGGACCTGGACTACTTGCCCAGGCTGCCTGAATTTGACTACTTGTCCCCGAAAACTGTTAATGAAGCCTGTTCGTTGCTTGATGAATACGGTAGGCAAGCTAAAGTAATTGCCGGCGGTACAGATCTATTACTATCGTTGAAGAAGAAAAAGCTAAGCCCTCGCTATTTGGTCAACATCAAAGGTATTCCAGACCTGAACTACATAAGTTACAATGAAGCGATTGGCTTGAATATTGGTGGGCTAACCACCCTGCAATCTATAGCCAGCTCTCCCATTATTAAAGATAAGTTCAATATACTGAGTATTGCATGTAATAAGATAGGCAGCCCCCAGGTTAGAAATATGGGTACTATCGGGGGTAACATCTGTAACGGTGGTCCATCGCAGGACTCGGTCCCATCACTTTTAGTTCTGGGTGCTAAGCTAAAGCTGGTTAGTCTAAAAGGTGAGAGGAGAATACCTATTGAAGAGTTCTTTTTAAGCCCGTTTCAAACCGCCCTCAGAGATAGCGAGCTGCTTACTATGATTGAGATACCACCCATGCCGCCCAGAAGCAATGGCTGTTACCAATGGTTAACTAAAAGAACAGAGTTTGACGAGACCTTAGTAGGGGTTGCTATTTTAATGACACTCGACTCTACGGGAAGCACATGCCAAGACTTAAAGATAGGACTATGTTCGGTAGCACCTACCCCTATCAGAGCTAGAGGTGCGGAGGGGGTACTTCGCGGTCGAAAAGTAGAAAACAGGACTATCAAAGAAGTAGCCATGGTTGCGGCTGAGGAGACCAAACCCCGCTCGCGAGCTGAGTACCGCAGGCGAATGACTGCTGTTCTCGTAGAACGGGCGGTAAATGAAGTCTGGCACAAGATAAGACAGACTATTGTCCAAGGATGATTGTATGAAGCATCTCATAACATTGAGGATAAACGGAGAAACCTATGAAGTTGCTGTGGAACCGCGAACAATTCTCATAGACGTAATCCGAGAGCAATTGGGTTTAACTGGTACCAAGAAAGCCTGTGACTTCGGCAACTGTGGCAGTTGCACAGTTCTTATGGATGGTAAGCCTGTACTTTCTTGTTTGGTTCTTGCCCTGGACGCTCAAGGTAAGGACATCTTGACTGTCGAAGGCTTGAATAAAGACGGCCAATTGCATCCCCTTCAGGAAGCATTCATAGATCACGGTGCTATACAGTGCGGTTTTTGTACTCCTGGCATGCTTCTATCAGCTAAGGCTTTGCTTGATGAGAATCCACAGCCCACTATGGAAGAGATAAAACAAGCGATTGCGGGTAATCTTTGTCGTTGCACGGGCTACCAGAAGATCATTGAAACTATACTTAGTGCAGTGAAAGGCGCTAAGGGAGATGATAGAGAGACAGAAGAGTCTTTTCCAATCGGTAAGAGAATACGCAGGATAGACGGAAATGTGAAGGCTACTGGAGAGGCAAGGTTTACCGTTGACATGGTCTTGCCGGGAATGTTGCACGGTAAAATTCTGAGGAGTCCCTATCCTCACGCTAAAATTTTGCACATTGACACGAGCAGTGCAGCAGCTCTGCCCGGTGTAAAGGCGATAATCACTGGTAAAGACACCGGCACAGTCAGGTTCTCATTTATAGATACTCCTCGTTACCCCGCTGACCAATGTCCGCTGGCAGTAGAGAAAGTGCGGTTTATCGGTGAGGGTGTTGCTGCTGTGGCTGCAGTCAGTGAGAAAATTGCCGAGGAAGCGCTGAGACTAATTAAGGTAGAATTTCAGGAACTTCCTGCGGTTTTCGACCCGGTAGAAGCAATGAAGGACGGTGCACCCAGGATACATGATAGAATCGTACCCACTACTACCACTGCTTGGCAGGATTTCGGCGTCAGCCGTGAAGCCAGACCTTATGACGCGCTAAATAATGTAGCGAACAAAATCTTAATTACTGTTGGCGATATTGAACAGGGATTCAAACAATCGGACTATGTCCGCGAAGACAAATTTGAAATACCAGCCACCGCTCATGTTGCTCTTGAGCCACATGTAGCCTTGGCTAACTTTGATTCTTCTGGGAAACTAGATGTTTGGCTATCCCATATGGGCTACGAACATAAGCGCTTCTGGTTAGCTAAGACACTTGGTATTCCAATCAGCAAGGTCAGGGTACATAAGACATATGTGGGCGGTGCTTTTGGTGGCAAGATTAGCCTGTTTCCTCACGAGTTTCTGGCTGCCTTCTTATCGAGAAGAACAGCACGTCCAGTAAAAATAACCCTCTCACGACATGAAGTTTTTTCAACCTGCTATACCAGCCGCCGATTTATTGTCAATGTCAAGACCGGTGTTAAGAAGAACGGCACCATAGTGGCGCAGGATGTAAAAATCATCGATGATGTTGGCGCTTATCGTTCCAGCTCTCCAACGGCATTGTATCTTGCCCATGTTTTTCGCCATGCCATATACAATATACCCAATGTAAGGCACGAAGGAGTTGGTATTTATACCAACAAGCTGGATGCGGGACCCAAAAGGGGTCACGCTTCACCGGAAATAAGCTTTGCCATTGAATCTCAGCTGGATATTATAGCCCAAGAACTGAACATGGACCCCCTTGAACTAAGACTGAAAAACTTAAGAAAGAAGGGTGATGTTTTGCCTAATGGGGATGTATTAGAGAGCTACGGTCTTCCCGAAGCTTTAAAAAAGGCGGCTCAGTCCAGCGGTTGGAAACAGAAGTGGGGTAAGCAAAAGAATCGAGGTATGGGCATCGGCCTTGCCAGTATGTTTTCTGGGGCTCATAACTATCCCTTTGGCAGCGCTGCTATTACCAAACTCAATCCCGACGGTAGATTTACTCTTTTTACTGGTCAGACAGAATTCGGACAAGGTGCTGATACCGCTATGGCTCAAATAGCAGCTGCGGAACTGGGGTTAACCACAGATGATGTTGTTATAGTATCAGGTGATTCTGAGTTATGCCCCTATGACATTGGTAACTGGCTAAGTGCTGGCATCTATGTATCTGGACAGGCAGTTAGAAAAGCAGCGGCTGATGCCAAGCAGCAATTACTCGCCTATGCTTCTGAAGCACTCGAGGCAAAAGTTGATGACTTAGCCACCGGACAAGGGTGTGTCTACCTCAAAGATGAACCGGAGAAAAAACTTACCTTTGCCGACCTGTATAAATATGGCATTCAGCTAAAGGGGGGGGACCCTATCTTAGGTAAGGGTTATGTTAAAGCTGTGCAAGACGTTAGCTTCTGGGGCGGTAGTTACAAGGGTACAGCCACACTTTCTCGGGGTGCTGGTCGCTTTACCGATGCCTATGGTTTTGCTGCTGCGATTGCTGAGGTCGAGGTTGATAAGGAAACAGGCAGGGTAAAAACGATTAAGATAACCGTAGCCGACGATTGTGGTACTGATATTAACCCAACTAATGTAGAGGGTCAGCTTGAGTCTCAGGCAGTTATGGCACTGGGCGATGCGCTCTTCGAACAAGTTGACATTGAACAAGGCAGGGTAACGAACCCCGACCTTGCTGACTACAAGATACCAGGAATACTCGACGTACCAATGGTAACCACAATCAGCGTCCAAAACTATGAACCCAAGGGACCCTTTGGCGCCAAAGAAGTTGGCGAGACAGCTCGTGCTGCAGTAATTGTGGCTATTGCCAATGCTGTATGCAATGCCATCGGTGACAGAATCTACAGTCTACCAATGACACCGGAAAAAATCCTCGGTGCACTAGGAAACAAAGTATTACCATTATAGTTTGATGGATCTGCTTTTTCCCTTAATCATCAATACTGAGTCTGCCTGCAGAAAAACAGCGGTAAAGCGCCCTGTCAAAATTACCAGACCTAAATAGCACGGGCAACACGCGAGCCATCAGCAATAGCATCTACTGTCAAATGAGGCTCCTTGCAGTCACCAATGGTATAAATTTCGCGCACTCTACCCTCCAGACTTTTGAGGAGCTCAGTATTTGGCAGCAATGGCATCACCGTCACTATTGTATCGGCTTCAATGGTCTGTTTCTTTCCTTCCTTAGTAGTAATGGTCAGCCCATTGTCGGTTATCTCCTCATACTTAACCTCGGTCATCATGGTCACCCCTTTTTCAGCTAGCCAATTAAGAAGGCGTGGCTTGACCAATATTTCTAACAACCCATCTCCGATTTCCTTCGCTGTGTCCACTATAGTCACTTTTCTGCCTCGCTTAACCAGGAATTCAGCTATCTGGCACCCTTGTATATAACCTCCCATGATAACAACTGTTTTGCCGATGGGCATCCAGAACTTGGTGAGCCACCTTAGAACCCTGGGTCCAAAGAACCTCAGATAACTCTTAAGCTTTCTATGCAGAGCGCGGCTGGTAACTACATTGCGCCTATTGATTCCAGGTATCTCCGGAATGTTATGTGTCCCTCCAGCGGCGATGATTAGCACATCTGGCTTAGCCTCTTCGATAACTGACCGATTGACCTCTTTGCCCAGCCTTATATCCACACCGAGCTTGGTTATCTGGGTTTTGAGGTAGCGAATGAGACCCAAGATATCTTCCCTGTCAAATCCTTTTACTACGGCGGCTAGGGGAAGTGAGCCCCCTACTTTATGCTCCCTCTCGTAAAGTATTACTTCGTGCCCCCTCAACGCTGCCACTCTGGCTGCTTCCATCCCTGCTGGTCCACCACCAATTACCATAACCCTTTTCTTCCGTTCCGCTGGTTTAATTTCGTATTCTTTCTCTTTTCCCAAGGCAGCATTCACCTGGCATAGTGGAGGCAAACCGTGTTCATTACTATCAAAACAAGTGGTACAGCCGGTGCACGGGACAATATCCTCCAGTCTGCCTTGAGCAAGCTTATTGGGAAGCTCCGGGTCTGCCATCAAGCGTCTGTTGAAACTGATAAAGTCCACCACACCACGCTTTAGTAGTTTCTCACCAAGTTCAATGTTGAGTCTGCCTATGGTAATGACGGGTATTGAGACTACTTTCTTGACGGCGACAGCTAGAGGTACCCAGCCTCCCGCCCCATGACGGCTGGTATCTATTATGTTTCCCACTGGATACGGGATTTCCGGGTATAAAGCTATATCAGGGAACTGGGTACTATCACGTAGGTTAGGGTCTTTGGGCTTGCTATAAAACTCGGCTCTTACATGAATAGCATCGGCACCAGCGGCTTGCAGTATTCTAGCAATCCCCTGGCTCTCCTCAGGGGTTATGCCCTTATCCAATCCTGGTTCGGCACCATTAATAAGGGCGATGATGGCGAAATCCTGGCCGTTGCGCCTTTTTATCTCCCGTATGATATCAACAACAATCTTAGCTCTACTTTCCAGACTGCTGATGCCGTAGGCGTCTTGGCGTTTATTCCAGGCACGAGATAAAAAACTATTAAGCAGGTGATTACAAGCAGCATTTAACTCTATGCCTTGAAATCCGGCTTTTTTAGCCCTCTCCGCATGGTCGCCAAATTCTTGTACAATCTTTTCAATCTCAGAAATGCTTAGCTCTTTGGGAACAGCTAAATTCGGGAGGGGTAGCTCGCTTTTATCTAATGATGAAGCGGCTAACGATTGCTGTCCTGAAGCCAATAGAAATGGTGGAAGCATGGGACCCAAATGAAACATTTGTAAGAATGCGGGGCAACCATATTTTCGAATAGACTCAGCCAGTTTAGTCATGCCGGGGAGATATTTATCATCATCCATCTTGTATCCCATCCCGGGTGGAACACCAAGAGGAGCTGCTCCCACCGTTACCAGACCTACACCGCCTTTAGCTAAAGTTTCATAAATATCTATTACTTTTTGCTGAATATTACCACCTTCCCACGGGAAAAAGCCTATCGTTGAGCCTGTCTTTAATATACGGTTCTTGACAGGCACCGTACCTATATAACCGGGTTCCAAGAGCTTCCGAAATTTTCTACTACCGGCCATAGATAAACCTCCTGTTGACCTTATACCATTTTAAAGACTAAGCCCAGTTCTTCAAATCATAATAACCCCTGGCAACTTTGTAGCGGGAGATCTGTTGCCCTCCAAGCCAGAGTTGTGTTACCTTAGCATCCCTGAGACACTTTTCATAAGGGAAGTCCTCTGAAATAGCTATCGAGCCTAATAGCTCGGCACCTTTGTTGACTATCTCTACAGCCGTGTCTGAGGCAAATACTCTTGTCACCGCTGCCTTAGACATGAACTCCGGTGCCCATGGGGGTCCGTATACATCCAGATGGTCTATCATATAGCTTAAGTTATAAATGCTCGCCCTCATCATCTCTATGCCAATAGCCATATCGGCAATTATCCCGGCTACTATGCTATGCTGCCTTACCGGCTTAAATCCTCCCATGCGATTCCCAGTATAATCCAGCACAATCTCAAAAGCACGCTCGGCAATTCCAAGAGCCATAGTAGACGAATGCCATCCTGGTCCTACTAAAAGCATATCGTACAGCTTGGCATCCATTCCGGGCCCAGCAAGCCGATATTCCTTTGGCACCCGAACATTATCATAATATACAGCAGTATTTATGGATGTCTTGAATAACATCTTCTTTTCCGGCTTACCAAAGGTGAGCCCCGGGGCATCCTTGGGAACAACTATTAGCGCAATCCCTTCATCTCCTAGATTGGGGTCAGTGGTGCAAATAGTCAAATAGCACTCAGCTATTCCGCCATGAGTCGGCCAGGTCTTGTTCCCGTTTATGACATATTCATCACCCTCAAGCCTTGCTGTCGTCTTAATCCCGGAACCTTTTAACAGAGGATTCTCTGAATCAGCCCCTCCGGCTTCATCGGTCATGGACAGGCAAGCATAGGCTAACTTACCGCTACAAAAGGCGGGGAAAAACTCATCCATAATAGCCTTATTTTTAGCAATAGCTGCTGGTGTCATAACCAGCCCGCCATTTATGCCAACAGAGAGACTTATTCCTGCGTCACCTTTTGCTAACTCCTCACAGATAATACCCATATTTGTAAAAGATAAATGTCCACCGCCACCATACTCAGCAGGGTACCCAGCTGATTGAATCCCCATATCAACAAGTTTTTGATGAACTTCCTCAACCAGACTATAGTCTGCTTCTAATTTCTTGGCATTGGGTATGAGCTCTTTTTTGGTAAACTTTCTTATTCTCTCCCGAATCTGACGGTTTTCTTCGGTTAACAGATGCTCCAGATTCATGATTACCCCCTTGTAATCTTTTTCAGTCGGCTATATCTATTCCGGTGGCGGCTAAGAAAGCTCTAACGCCTATAAGGCTACCGGCGTCCTTTCAGATTAGTAGATTTCTTCCCCAGACAGGATATGAAAGTTTGACGCCATAGGCTTCCATTTTGCCATAAAGTCTTGGAATTTCGGCGACGGCGCATCTTTCTTGTAGAATTCATCCAGGCTGTTCACATGCAGGATTCCAATGTATTTGTAGGGAATCTCTCCCGTCGCAGCTCCCGTTATCTTGACCAGTTCGAATTTCTTGACTGACGACAAGCTCTCAAGCAGAGGACCTTTCTCCTTAATAACGTAATTCTTGTACTGTTCATCAGTTACATTCTCTGCCAGATTGTAAAGAATAATTTCCTTTGCCATTTTAAATACCCCCTTTCTTGAAATTTTAATTTAGCCAGTTTATACCTGGCTTCTTCAGAGATTACTTCTTATGGTTCGGTTTGTCAATCTGTAATGATTTTCATTTTTAGTAAAGCACGAACACCTTGTTGACTAAGTAAACAAGCGCATCGAAGTTGGCGGGGTACGCCGTCGAACTGAAAGAACATACAGAGAAATCGAGGAGCTGTTCCGGTATTAGACCACTACACAGTTGGCTCATAATCTGAGAGTTATAGGTCCAGTTTGTATTGGAGTCTGAGAATTATCCCTCCCTGCGGGTATTCTCTGCCACAACCCCTGTTAGAAATTTCTTGCTTAATAGTCAGCCTTCGATCTTGGTCTATCGCCTGGAGTT
>CAZJMM010000037.1:0-10723 GCA_964547155.1 uncultured Dehalococcoidaceae bacterium
GCGGTCGCATGCCAGTGAACAAGGTATAAAACCAGATAACTAAAAAAGCCAGCCAGATATAAAGAGAATACCGTTTGCCAAAAAGTCGCACTCCCAGACCGAGAACCATACCGATGACAATACTTAGATTCAAACCAGAAATAGCTAAGAGATGAGCGGTTCCGGTCCTGGCAAAAGTCTGATTGAGGGAGGGCGGTATGTCGCTCCTGATGCCTAGAACAATGCCTTGAGCTAAAGCCCCTTGGGGCTCAGGTAAGGTCTTGGTCACAACTTGCGACAGACGATTTCTAAATGAATAGATTGCCTGGAGTAACTTGGAACCTTTGCCTTTATCTAATACCTCTATCTGCGGATAATAAATTAAGGAATAAATTCCTTGCTGCTCCAGATAGCCTCTGTAGTCAAAATCATCAAGTTTGGGAGGTGTTGCTAATCTTCCGTTGACCTTGAGTGTGTCGCCATAAAAATAACTGGGATATTTAGAGACTCGTATTAGAGCGGTTCCTGAAACCTGTTTACTTTCGTTGTCTATTTTTATCTCTGAAGCTGAAAGCTGAATGGACTGGGTAACATCTCTGACTTCGGGGTCATTGGTGACCATTCCAGTAATTTCTGCCATTCCTCGGTCATTATAAAATTGCAGTGAGTGTTCGTTCACCACTGGCAATGTTTGTTTGAAGCGTAAACCAGCGCCGAAAAAGGCGAGAATACAGAAGCTGGCAATAATGAGGTTATTCCTGTGGTGGGGAAGGAAGGGAAGAAGGCAAAGAGGTAATAGGCAACTGAGGAGGACAACCACTGGGAAGGCAATCTTAGCTCCCAGATATATACCTAAAAGCCAGGCACAACTCACATAAAGAATAGGCATGACTGGTTCTGTTTTTAGTCCTCCACGGTAATCAGAGTTTTTATTCGGTCATAAGTGTTTTGCCCGATGCCCTCTACTTTAAGCAGGTCTTCAATCCGTAGGAAAGGTCCATTCTGGGTACGGTAGTTTATGATTGCCTGAGCCTTGGCTGGACCAATTTCGGGTAGAGCTTCCAGTAGCCAGGCTTCAGCGCGGTTAAGGTCAATTTTTTGAGTAGGACGAGCCTCACCAATCTTAGGCACATAGAGCTTGAGATGATTAAGGTCTGCCTCCGGCTGGAGCCCGGCACCTTGAAGGAAGGCTTGGAGAGTATCTTCTTCGTTCCAGGAGTAGAAGCCGGGACTGGTTACTGCACCGTCAATGTGGACTTGCCCTTGATATTGTTGGGGTTGAGGAGGAGTGATTGTGATTTCTATCGGCTGGCTTTTCACCTGTTTAAGTGTCAACACTATGCCGCCACACAGGATGCCTACTGCCAAAAAGATGATGAGGTATGTCCACAGCTTATCTATTGATCTGTTCATTTTAAATCACCCCACTTTTAGTAGTGTTTACTCAACTTCGGCAATGATGGTAGAATTCTAATGGTATGGTGGACATGAAAACAATAACTGTCAATCGCAAAGCTTATCACGATTATCAAATTCTGGAAACTGTTGAAGCGGGGATTGTGCTTACTGGTACTGAAATCAAGTCTATTCGAGCAGGGAAAGTTAACCTGAGAGATGCCTTTGCTCGCCCAGAAGCTGGTGAGCTATGGCTGTTTAATGCTCATATTGCTCGCTATGAAGCTGGTAGTCATTATAATCCCGAGCCAACTCGACCGCGGAAGCTGTTGCTTCACCGCAAGCAGATAGACAGCCTCATTGGCACAATGACTCAGAAGAATTTGACTTTGGTGCCGCTCAAGCTATATATTAAGAATAGGACTGCCAAGGTTGAGTTGGGCATTGCCCGTGGCAAAAGGCTTTATGACAAGCGGGAGACAATTGCCCGCAGGGAAGCAGAGCGAGAAATAGAGCGCGGTATAAAATCATTCAGGAAGGCACGTTAAAAATTTAAGGCACGGGGGCGCGCGGGTTCGACAGGGAAGAGTGTACAGGATAGCAGGCTGAGGTGCCTCTTACCTCATAAAACAAGAGGCAAAAGACAACTGCCGAAGCAGTTCCTGTCGCAGCCTAATTAAGGTTGCACGTCCAACCTGACCCCACCTCGATGGGTTGGGATTGGGCGACGCAAAGTCGGGGTGCACCAGCCCCGATGTCGATAAGGGCTGGCTAAGAAATATCGACTGGTCTAACTGTACTCGGTCAGCAGAGGACTGCTAGATGAGACTAAAGAGCTGACTAAGCCTGTAGGTGATTCTGGTGGCTCTTTTCTGGACGGGGAGTTCAACTCTCCCCCGCCTCCACCAAACTGTTACTAAGCCCCAGCCTCAAAGGTTTGGGGCTTTTTACTTCGACTTCTTGCTGACAGAATCGCTTTTGCTCTACGGCTTTACCCTGAACTAATGAGATGGTAAAATTGATTAAGTCAAAGAGTTAACTATGTCTGGACATTCTAAGTGGGCACAAATTAAACGTCAGAAGGGCGTGGCTGACGCTCGCCGAGGTCAGCTCTTCAGTAAGCTGGCGCGGGAAATTATAGTTGCAGCTCGTCAGGGTGGTGGAAACCCGGAAAGCAACTTTCGTCTCCGTTTAGCTGTACAGAAAGCCCGTGATAGTAATATGCCACTGGAAAATATTGAGCGGGCTATAAAGAGGGGTGGAGGAGGTGCTGAGGCTTCAAGCATGGTAGAGATGAATCTCGAAGGCTACGCCCCTAATGGGGTGGCAGTGATAGTGGAAGCCTTGTCTGACAACCGCAACCGCACCATTCAGGATATTCGTAATCTTTTCTCTCGTAGTGGTGGTAATCTTGCCGAAAGTGGTTCTGTTGCTTGGCTTTTTGAAACTAAAGGTGTCATCACTGTTGAGACCGAAGGTGTGGATGCTGAGGAGTTGGCTTTGTTGGCTATTGATGCCGGTGCTGAAGACGTCAGGATGGAGAAGGGCTACGTGGAGATTTATACCTTGCCTCAGAATCTGGAATCGGTCAGGAAAGCTGTGGAAAAGAAGAAGCTGGTGGTTTCCGCTGAATTGTCTCGGGTACCCAAGTCTACAGTGGTACTCGGTGAAAAAGAAGCCGTTCAGACTTTGAAATTCCTCGACCACTTGGAAGAGATGGAAGATGTGCAGCGTGTCTTTGCCAATATAGACTACTCTGAAGCGGTTCTGGAGAAGTTGCGTGTTCACGCATAGGGTAGAGGACTATAGGGCTTATGCGTGTTCTCGGCATTGACCCCGGCACGTTGGTCCTGGGATACGGGATAGTGGATGAAGGGGAAGAAGGGTTGACCTTGGTTGATTGTGGAGTGCTGACTCTACCGTCTCGGGTTCCAATAGAAAAGCGACTCTCTTTCCTTTATCAGAAGCTCACTGGACTCGTAACCCAGCACCAGCCCGATGAGGTAGCTATTGAAGAACCCTTTGTGGCTCGCAATGTACGTTCAGCTTTAGCTGTCGGTAGGGCTCAAGCCATAGCTATGTTAGCTGCCACCAATCAAGGATTACCCGTTTATTACTACGCACCAACGCAAGTGAAGCAGCAGGTAACTAATTACGGGGTCAGCTCTAAAGAACAGGTTCAGGAAATGGTTAAAATTCAGCTCGGTCTTTCTCAATTCTCTTTTCCAGAGGATGCGGCTGATGCCTTGGCTGTAGCTCTCTGTCACCTGCGTAAAATTCACCTGGAGCGATTACTGGCTAAAAGCGAGGGGATGAGATGATAACGGCTGTAGAAGGGACTTTAGAATACCGGGGACTGGACTCGGCTGTGATAAAGGTAGGTCCTATCAGCTTACGGATTTACATCCCCGGCTCCACTCTGAGTCAGCTTGGAGCGGTAGGTGACAAAGTCTCTCTCCATACCTATCTTTATGTTAGAGAAGACAATATGGCTCTGTATGGTTTTAGTTCAGTCGAGGAGTTAGGGTTGTTTCAGAACCTCATCTCAGTTTCCGGGGTTGGTCCTAAGGTGGCTTTGTCTTTGCTCTCTGCGTTAGCACCGGAGCAATTAACTATGGCTATTGTTGGTAGCAATGTGGATATCCTCAGTCAGGTGCCTGGTATTGGCAAAAAGATAGCCAGCCGCCTTGTCTTAGAGCTGAAAGGCAAGCTAGAGAAGGGATGGAAGGGAGCTGTGGCTTTACCTTTAGCTCCTGAAAACGCTGATATCGTTGCTGCCCTTACCAGCCTCGGCTACTCCCTTAAGGAAGCCACCCAGGCAGTCTCATCCCTGCCTTCATCTTCGGAGCTGAGCATGGAAGAAAAAGTTAGATTGGCACTACAGCAGTTGGGTGGAAGGAAGTAAAAGAGACTACCATCTCTAAAATAATTGACATAAATCAATAAAGAATTAATGTCTGAGTTTAAGATTGTTTCTGATTTTAGGATGACCGGTGACCAGCCGCAGGCGGTGGAGGAGCTAGTGGGGGGGATAAGGAAAGGTCATCGGCGCCAGACATTGTTAGGTGTCACCGGCAGCGGCAAGACCTTTACTATGGCTAACGTCATTGAGAGAGTCCAGAAGCCAACATTAGTCATCTGCCATAATAAGACCTTAGCTGCCCAGCTATGCACTGAGTTTAAAGAGTTTTTCCCCGGCAGCGCTGTGGAATATTTCGTCAGTTACTATGACTATTACCAGCCTGAAGCCTATGTGCCTCAAACGGACACTTATATTGAGAAAGAAACGGATATAAATGAAGAAATTGACAAACTGAGGCATGCTGCTACCCGAGCCTTGTTTGAACAACGGGATGTAGTTATTGTGGCTTCAGTGTCATGTATTTATGGTCTAGGTTCGCCGGAGGAATACCACAGCTTTGTGGTCACGGTTAAAAAGGGTGAAAGATGCAACCGGGACAAGCTGCTCCGTCGTCTGGTGGATATGCAATATGAAAGGAATGATTTTGACTTCACTCGGGGAAGGTTCCGGATTCGGGGTGATACTCTGGAAATTCAGCCAGCTTATGAAGAAATAGCCGCCAGGATTGAGTTCTGGGGGGACGATGTGGAGCGGATTGTGGATATTTACCCACTGACTGGGGAGTTATTAATGGAACGAGAGTACATAGATATTTACCCCGCCAAACACTTTGTTACTTCTCATGACAAGTTGATGGCAGCTATTGAGGATATAAAGGCAGAGTTAGAAGACAGATTAAAGGAACTCAGGAGTCAGGGTAAACTTCTGGAGGCGGCTCGCTTGGAAGCACGGACTAATTATGACATTGAGATGCTCCAAGAGGCTGGTTATTGTACTGGTGTCGAGAATTACTCCAGGCATTTGCAAAGGCGAGCCCCCGGCAGTCCTCCGTGGACTTTATTGGACTATTTTCCTGATGATTTTTTGCTTTTTGTTGATGAGTCCCATATGACTCTGCCTCAAATACGAGGTATGTATCATGGCGACATTTCTCGCAAGCAGACTCTGGTGGACTATGGCTTCAGATTACCTTCGGCTCTGGACAACCGTCCCCTCAATTTCGAGGAGTTTGAGAGACATATTAATCAAGTCATCCATGTCTCAGCTACGCCGGGACCTTATGAGTATGAGCGCAGTGAACAGATAGTGGAGCAACTAGTCCGTCCCACCGGATTGCTGGAACCAACTATTGAGGTGAAACCAACTAAGGGGCAGATTGATGATCTTATCTATCAAATAAAGAGTCGTGTAGATAAAGGAGAGCGATGTCTGGTGACTACTCTGACTAAAAGGATGGCGGAAGAGCTTTCTGACTATTTGCGGGAGATGGAAATAAAGACCCATTATCTTCATTCTGAAGTTGAAACCCTGGAGCGGGTAGAAATTCTGAGAGACCTGCGTTTGGGTGTTTATGATGTTGTTGTGGGCATCAATTTGCTCCGAGAAGGGCTGGACTTGCCGGAGGTAAGCCTGGTAGCCATTCTGGATGCTGATAAAGAAGGCTATCTCAGGTCTAAGGAAGCCCTGATTCAGACCATGGGGCGAGCGGCTCGACATGTAGAGGGGCATGTCATCATGTATGCTGATAGTGCGACTACAGCCATGCGGGAGGCTATAGATGAGACTTACCGAAGGCGACAAATTCAGGAAGCCTATAATCGAGAGCACGGTATTACTCCTCAAGGGATAAAGAAAGCAATTAAAGACATTACAGAGCGAGTCAAGGTGGTAGCTGAAGCCCGGGTACCTTACGCACCCGTGTCTATTTCCAAGGAGGAAGTGGTCCGGCTTATTAAAGAGTTGGAAGCCCAAATGAAAAAGGCGGCTAAGAATTTGGAATTCGAAAGAGCTGCTTTACTTCGTGACCGCATTGCTGAATTAAGAAAGGACGAAGAGCTTCTATCACCTATGGTTAAACCGAAATAAGCTGACTTTGCAGTTTAGTTTGAAGTTACCTTGGGATGTTCAAGATTTTGCCAGGGTTCAGAATAAGGTTGGGGTCAAGAGCCTTCTTAATGCTGACCATAGTTTGTATTAAATCCTTGTCCACATTGGCGCTGAGGTAAGCTTTCTTATCAATGCCAATGCCGTGCTCTCCAGATACGGTACCCCCTAATTCTTTGGCAGCCTGATAGATGTCTTTGAAAACGCCAGGCAGTTTTTTGTTCCATTCCTCCCTGTCCATCCCGTGCCCTAATGGATGCAGGTGGACGTTGCCGTCGCCAGCATGTCCGTAGGCGATGATGGGCATGCCGTGTTCAGTGGATATTAGTTTTATACGCTTGACGAAATCAGGTATTCGACTGCGAGGCACCACGGCATCGCCTATTTCCAGGATGCCAAGTCGCTTCATCACTGGGTAGAACTGCTCTCTTGCCTCTAATAATTCTCTCTTAGCTCTCTCGCTGGGAGGTAGAAAAACGTCAATGGCGCCATGCTTCGTGGCTACCTCCTGTATGGCTCGGGCAGCTTCGTGCAGTGCTTCCTGACTATCCGTTTCCAGTATTATCATTAGAAAAGCTGGGTGCTCATGATGGGGGATCTCTTTGCCAGTGTGCTCTCGAACCTTTTCAATGATGTCTCTTTCCATAAATTCTATGCCTGCGGGTAGGTTGCCCAGCCTCAATATCTCCGGTACTGTGTCTATTGCTCCTTCGATACTAGGAAAGGGGATGAAAAGCACTTCTGTCTTAGCCGGCGGTGTGTTTAACCTCAATATGGTTTCGGTGATTATGGCTAAGGTACCCTCAGAGCCTACAAGAAGTTGTGTCAGGTCATAGCCGGTAGTGTATTTTACGAACTTACCTCCCGTTCTGATGATTTGACCGGAGGACAGGACAGCGGTCAGCCCCAGAACAAAGTGTCTGGTTACCCCATATTTCACTGCTCTCATGCCGCCGGCGTTGGTGGCAACAGTGCCACCAACAGTGGCATTAGTTTCGCCCGGGTAGACAGGATAATAAAGCCCGTGTTCCTCGGCGGCTTTATAGAGGTCTGAAAGGGTTACACCGGCTTCAACTACAGCTACGAAATTGTGGGTGTCTATCTCTATGATTTTGTTCATTCGCTCTAAGGAAAGCAGGATACCTCCAAAAATAGGCACGGCACCCCCAACGAGACCAGTGCCTCCTCCTCTGGGAGTAACTGGTATTTTGTGCTCATTAGCAAAAACCATCACCTTGGCAACGGACTCCGTGTCTGTCGGCTTGACTACCACATCGGGCAAGTGAGGTTTGGGGACAGGCATCTCGTCACAGGTATATTTCTCTCGCTCCTCTTCTTGGGTGAGGACATTGGTTTCACCTATTATTTTCTTCAATTTGGCTATTAGTGCAGGCGTAAGTTGACCATATTTGGTGGTCACCGTCTGATGTCTCCTATCTTTTCCTTTTGTATTGCAGCGCCTTATCAGAATACCTCATTGGTGCCTTTATTGTGAGGTGTCTCCAGTAGTTGTCATTTCTTAGAAGAATAGAAGTAGATAGCCTTTTATACTTGGCGGCTCTCTTTTTCCCTGCCGAAGCCTTCTTCTTCGAGTAGTTCCATGAGGCGAGCGGCTCGGGGGTAGCCGATACGCAGGCGGCGCTGTAGGAAAGAAGTAGATATGTACTTATGCTCCTGAGCCAGACGGCGAGCTGCCTCCAACAAAGCATCTGGAGGAACCTCCAGGGTGGTAATAAAGGGGACACCTGCTTCTTCAAACCTGATTGGCGCTAGGTCTGGTCGATACTGGTTGCCCCAGAAACTGACTATTCGTTCAATCTCGGCATCAGTAATGAAGCTACCCTGGAGACGCTTTGGCTTTGTGGCTTCGGTAGGCATGAAGAGCATGTCGCCCCTTCCCAGCAATTTCTCAGCGCCAATAGTGTCGAGGATAGTACGCGAGTCCACCTGAGAAGTAACGGCAAAGCTAATACGGGTTGGGAAATTGGCTTTAATGAGACCGGTGACGACGTCTACAGAAGGTCTCTGGGTAGCCACCACCAGATGGATGCCGGTGGCACGAGCTAACTGGGCTAAGCGACACAAAGTATGTTCTACTTCATCAAAAGCTACCATCATTAAGTCAGCAAGCTCATCAATGATGAGTACTAAATAAGGCATGCTTTCTTCAGGTGGCTTATCCCTATTGTAGCCTTCGATGTTGCGTGCCCCGACCTGGGCGAACTGGCGGTAGCGGTGGTCCATCTCTTGCATAAGCCAGCGCAGGGCTTGTATGGCTTTATCGGTGTCAACAACTACCGGCGCCACCAGGTGAGGAATAGAATTATAAGGAACTAACTCAACGCGTTTCGGGTCGAGCATGATAAACTTCACATCATACGGGGTATTATGGAGAAGCAAGCAGCAGATAGTGGAGTTAAGACAGGCTGTTTTACCACTGCCGGTAGCTCCAGCAATTAGGAGGTGGGGCATTTTGCTGAGGTCGGCAGCCACCGTCTCGCCCCCAGCACCTTTACCCAGAGCCAGGGCTAGATTTGATTTGGCTTTTATCTTCTGAAAAACAGAGGTCTCAATAGCACTACGAAGGTTTACCGTACCGAAAGTGGTGTTGGGGACTTCAATGCCCACCACCGGCTTCCCGGGTACAGGGGCTTCAATCCTGATGGCAGGTGCTGCCAGAGCTAAAGCTAAGTCGTTAGCCAGGGAAGTAATGCGTTCTACCTTAACCCTGGTCTTTGATACTTCTTGCAGACGGACTTTGATTTTGTCATCTTTGTCTCTTTCCCTAATCTCTTTATACTTATGGTCCCAGCCGGGCTCAACACCAAATTGGGTCACTGACGGACCAACATTTATCTGTACTACCTTAGCCTCAACACCGTAGCTGAGTAAGGCTTCTTCAATTAGCTGGGCTCTTTTCTCAATATCAGCCTGGCTCAATTCCACTTCGGTAGGTTTGTCTAAAATGTCAATAGGTGGCAATTGCCAGCCGCCAGCAGCCAGTACTGGTGCTCCTTCTACTTTATGCCGCGCTTCTGCCTTGGCTGTTTCTGGTGCCGCTACCTGGGGAACTTCTTCTTTAACTTCAGCTTCTCTAATTATAGGTGGTTTGCCTTCAGGTTTCGGAGCGGCTCTGCCAGCTTGAAAAGCAAGTCTCCACAGACCTTTAATGCCTCGCCACAGGGCTTTGAAGAACGCGGCTATTGCTCGTCCCACTCCACGAGGGGCTATGAATAAAATGCCAAGGAAAGTAAGACCAACTACTCTGAGGACGCCAATAATACTTGGGCTCCCGATGATGCTTCTACCGACATCGCCTCCCAAGGAATTTCGGCTGACGATGCCGTCTCCGGGAGCAAAGAAGGCAAGAAGTCCCCAGAGAGCAACGGCTAAGGCAACTGCGCCAAGCCACTTGTTCCAGTGTCTAAAGAATGGGGCAAGCTCTCGCTGAACAATTATCCAGATAAAAGCTCCGATGGCTGCGGCAAGCAGGATTAGCCCAGCTCCGAAGAGCCCCAGCATGCCCTCCCAGAGGTTTATTCCCAGACTAACTAAAGGCTTTCGGAACCAGCAGATTAAAGCAGCAATGATAATGAGCAGCAGGAGTCGGCGTACGGGTGGAGAAGAAATGAAGCCCCAGAAACCCTTACCCTTCTTGGCGCGTGGCTTCCGCTCCTCTTTCTCTTTCTTAGGCAAGTCAGTTATACTCCTACGGTTATTGGCAGTATCATAGGGCGGCGTCTGGTCTCGTTGTAGAAGAATTTGGTCAAGGTATCTTTCACCTTAACATTAATAGCTCCCCATTCCGTTGGGCGTTTACCGCTGTGAGTCAAAGCAGCGGCAACTAAGTCTCGCCCTCTTTCCAGCAGCGTTTCGCTTTCTTTGCTGTTTATGAAGCCTCGAGCCACGATATCAGGTCGTCCTACAAGTCTACCTTGCTTCTTGTCCATAGTGATGATGACCACCACCATACCGTCTCGGGAAAGCAATTTTCGATCCCGAAGGACGACACTGTCTAAGTCACCGACAATGAGACCATCCACATAGACATTACCCAGAGGTAGCTTTCCAGCCTTTCGAGCAGTATCAGAGGTAAGTTCTAGGATGTCACCATCCTCCAGAATGAAGACGTTATTCTCTGGCATACCGGTAGACTTAGCCAACTGGGCATGCAGACTCAAATGGCGATACTCGCCGTGGATGGGCACAAAGAACTTTGGCTTTACCAGAGTAAGCAGGAGTTTTAATTCTTCCTGGCTGCCATGTCCATGGACATGGACTTGAGCTAATTTCTCATAGATTACCTGTGCTCCCTGGCGGAACAGGTTATCTATGGTGCGGTTGACCAGGGCTTCATTGCCGGGAACAGGGGTTGCTGACATT
>CAZJMM010000038.1:0-1175 GCA_964547155.1 uncultured Dehalococcoidaceae bacterium
CCTACCGCCGAGCCGATCGTGGTCGGTAGTCTTCTAGATGCCACTGGCCCCATTAACATTTATGGTTTACCAATGATTGATGCAACCCATATGGCAATTGATGACATTAATGCCAAAGGGGGTGTCCTAGGACGCCCATTGAAATTGGTAGAGTATGACCCTCAGTCCACTAACGATTTGTATGTAGCACATGCCACGGATTTGATCGTAAAGGATAAAGCTGTTGTTGTCATGGGTGGAATCACCAGTGCCTCTCGCGAAGCGATACGCCCGACTGTAATCGACCGTTTTAAAGTGGTCTATTTTTACAACGAACAGTATGAAGGCGGGGTCGCTGATAAGTTAGTCTTTTGTACTGGTGTCGTACCTGAACAGCAGCTCGGCACTATTGTTCCTTGGGCGATTAAAGAATTTGGACCTAAGGTTTACACGATTGCAGCTGACTACAATTACGGCTGGATCTCTGCTGATTGGACAGAGGTCTATAGCAAGCAGTTTGGTGGCCAGGTGGTAGGCCGGGAGCACATCCCGCTAGACGTTTCTGAGTTCTCCACTACCCTTGCTAAAATCCAAGCGGCTAAACCCGATTACATTATGTCACTTCTTGTAGGTGGCAACCACATTGCGTTTTACCGTCAATGGACTGCTCAGGGACTAAAAGAGCAATTCCCAGTTGTATCTGTCACATATGGTCTCGGCAACGAACAAGTAGTGCTGGCACCTAACGAAGGCGAAGGGATCTATGTAACTTATCCATACTATCAGGAAGTTGACACGCCATCAAACAAGAAGTTCGTAGAAGAGTGGCACAAGCGATATGGGGCAAATTACCCCTACATAACTGACTCTGCTAACACTGTGTGGAATGGCTGGCACCTTTGGGCTATGGCGGTAGAGAAGGCTGGTTCTCTAGACACAGACAAGGTCATTGCGGCTTTGGAGAGCGGGCTGGAGTTCGATGCACCGGAAGGCAGGATAAAACTGGATCCTCAAATTCATCACGTGATTCATAGAGTCTACCTTGGCCGAGGTAATGGAACCCACGGTTTTGACATTGTTAAAGATTTTGGACTCATTGTCCCGGAATGGCACAAACAGACCTACGACCTGCTCAAAAATCCTGAGTTACAGAAACAATTTACACCTGAATTGAAGTAGGAGCAAACGAATATAGG
>CAZJMM010000038.1:1185-10140 GCA_964547155.1 uncultured Dehalococcoidaceae bacterium
GGTGAACGCATTTTCAGGTATGTAGCAGCCTATAGGTAAGTTACTTTGGTTGAATAGTTTTACTTTCATAGGCTAAGGGAGGATTTTTGGAACTTGACTTTATTCTATTTTCCCTGGTTATCGTCTTGTACGGTATCTCTGTCCTAGTTCTGATAAGTCTGGGCCTGACCATCATCTTTGGGCTAATGGGTGTTATCAATTTCGCCCATGGTGAGTTTTTGATGCTCGGTGCCTATGTAGTCTTAACAGGGATGCGTGCCGGGCTGAACCTTTGGGTCTGCATGCTCTTGGCACCGCTCGTCGTGGGGTTGGTTGGCTTGGTTATCGAACGATTGGTCGTCCGCTACCTATATGGTCGCATCATTGCCACAATGCTGGCAACGTGGGGGATTAGCCTGGTCTTGGTTCAGTTAGTGGTAATTATCTTTGGTCCGACCACAGAAGGCGTAGGCACTCCCTTGGGTAGTTTCAACATCGGTAACTACGCGATCTCCGAATACAATTTTGTAGTTATTGCCGTAACAGCCATGTTGCTACTACTGATGTACCTAGTATTAAGCCGCACTAGATACGGTGTTGAAGCACAGGCGACCACACAGATACCAGAGATGGCCTCAGCGATAGGAATCAATTCTGGAAACATCATGACGCTGACCTTTGTTATAGGGTCAGCCCTAACAGGAGCAGCTGGGGCTGTCCTTGCACCCACTGTCGGGGTGGTACCAAGCATGGGTAGCGCATTTATCGCTAGAGCCTTTATGGCCGTCGTCACGGGTGGACAGGCACTGTTTTCCGGATTAATTGCTGCGGCAAGCGCATTATGCTTACCTCAAACAGTTGTCGCGCTTATAACCCAACCCTTTCTTGGTGTAGGGGCGTTACTGATCGTTGCTATTATTGTACTGCGGCTCATGCCCCGAGGCCTGTCCGCCAAATGGAGGACACAATTGTGAGCACGAACCGGCTTTGGTTCCTTGTAGGCAGAGGTAGTAACCTGGCCACTCCAGTAGTCGTGACGATTGTTGCAGCTTTGTTGGCACTAGTCCTAAACGACGCGCAATCGATCCAGTTTTCTCTATGGGTCATTTATGCCCTGCTTACTCTCAGTTTGTTCCTAGTCTGGGGACATGCCGGTATGTTAAGCCTAGCACAATCTGCCTTTTTCGGCGTAGCTGGTTATGCGTATGGAATCATTGCCATCAATCTAATCAATGTCACCGGGGAAAGCATGACAGCTTTGCTGGGTGCCATAGTAATCGCAGCGGCCTTTGCAGCGTCATTGGGATACTTTATGTTCTATGGTCGGGTAAGCGAATTGTATTTGGCGATTATCACCTTAGTGGTTACTCTCGTGTTATATACCTTTTTTGCTAGTACCGCCGACCCAAAATATGCCATCGGTGATGCTCGCCTGGGTGGGTACAATGGCATGACCGGCGTCCCGGATTTGACTCTTGGGATTCCAGGGCTATTTCGGTTTCCCCTGAGTGTGAGGGGTACATACGTCTTTGTGGTGTTAGTCACCGGGGCGGTGTACACCTTCTTGAGAATTCTGCTGCAGTCGCCCTTTGGCCGGATACTTGCCAGTGTTCGTGAAAATGAGCTACGTACCGAATTGTTAGGCTATGACGTAAGATGGCTTAAACTGATAGCATTCGTCCTCGGCGGCGCGATAGCAGGGTTGGCAGGAGCAGCATATGCAGGGTGGGGAAGATTCATGAACCCCATCAATTTCAGTTTAGGATTTGCTGCTTCTGTGGTCATCTGGATGCTAGTCGGCGGACGAAGTACGATGCTTGGGGCAGTACTCGGAGTCATTGTCGTACAAAGCGTAACCCAATGGTTGGGAGGCGTCACCAAGCACACTCCTATCTTCCTTGGCATACTCTTGGTCTTGGTAGTGCTCTTGTTTCCCGATGGACTCGTTCCCGGCATTAAAAGAGCGTGGCAATGGTTTAAGTCTCGAGGTGGTGTAGTGGGGTACTGGTTGGGGAAGGTACTTCCCCAACCAGTACCATCCAGGATCAAGGAAACAAAGGTTGTTCAAGACTTCCTCGTGTACGAGAAGAGGGAGGAATTTTTTGCGCTTGAGGTTCGGGACTTGGGCATCAACTTTGGCGGGGTGCAAGCCTTGGCAGGTGTCACATTAAAGTTTCTATCCGGCGTGTACTGTCTTATCGGTCCCAACGGCGCTGGCAAGAGCACATTGTTCAATCTTATAACGGGACGCTTCCGTCCAACAACCGGGGCTGTTCTATGCAACAACGAAAGTGTAAACCGTCTGAAAACCCATCAGCGGGCTCGGTGGGGGATTGGGCTTAAGATGCAGATTCCCTGCATATATGCTGGGCTAAGTGTGAAGGAAAATGTATGGCTGGGAGCATACTCTCACCTTCGCGATGAAAGCCAGGCGACGGCGAGGTCCTACGAAATATTGCATCAAGTTGGGCTACCACAGACCAGGTTTGACGAATTAGCTGGCCATCTGTCTCATGGTGAACAACAATTACTGGAAATAGCGATCGTTTTAGCTGCCAACCCTAAGCTTATGCTGTTGGATGAGCCAAGTGCGGGTATGACTCGGGCAGAAGCACTGCATCTGGTAGAGCTGGTTACTGGGCTCGCTCGCTCAGCCACAGTCATAGTAGTGGAGCACGACATGGAGTTTGTTCGGAAATTGCAGACGCCTGTAGTTGTGTTACATCAAGGTAAGGTATTCGCTCAGGGGTCGTTAGACCAGTTACGCCAAGACCAGCGCGTCATTGATATCTATCTGGGGAGATACGCTCATGCTGAAAGTTAGCAATCTCTACGGGGGATACGGAGAGACTCTCGTGCTACAAGGTATCGATCTAAGTATGACACCCGGGGAGATTGTGGTAATTATTGGGCGTAATGGTGTGGGAAAGACTACACTCATGCGAGCTATCATGGGATTGATCAAAATCAAAGAGGGCCAAATACTGCTTGAGGGGGTTGACATCTCGAAGCTACCTATCCACATTCGAGCCAGCATGGGTGTTGGGTATGTACCACAAGGCCGTCAAGTGTTTCCTCGGCTTTCTGTATGGGACAACCTGAAAGTGGCCGCACGACAACACTCTAAAACGCGTATTAGTGAAGTATTATCCGAGTTTCCTACCTTGAAAGCGAGAGTGCAATCTCGCGGGCAGAGTTTAAGCGGCGGGGAACAGCAGATTCTCAGTCTTGCCCGAGCTCTTATCGCCAAACCACGTTTGTTGCTAGTTGACGAGCCTACTGAGGGAATCCAACCCTCCATTGTTGACGTAATCCATGATAAATTGCACAAGCTAAATCATGAAGACGGAGTCACTGTGCTCCTAACAGAACAAAACCTGGACTTCGCGATGGAGTTGGCCCATCGAGCACTTGTAATGGATAAAGGACGAATTGTACGGGAGGTATCACCTCAGGAACTTCTGAGGGATAAAGACGTCCAAGCTGAATACCTCGGAGTTTAGCGCCCAAGATAGGCTTGGTGCGATGGAATGGAAGGATCATCGATGTGTCCGAGGCTGTGCGATAGCGAGTCTACATTAGCAGCGAAGAATTTTAGACGGGAAACTAACCAAAGTTGACACCCGAAAGGTCTCGATATTCAAACACATGAAAGCTTCGGGATGAAAATGATGAGCAGAAAAAGTGTCATATAAAAGAGGGGGTGTTTACAGTGCTGAAGCCTGGGAAAACATATGAGGAAATTTACCAAAACTTCAAATGGGAAATCCCCGAATACTACAACATCGGAGAAGACATATGCGACAAATGGGCCACCCAGAGGCATCGTTTAGCTCTTATCTATCGAGACCAGGATGGAAAAGAGCAAAAATATACGTTCTGGGAATTGAAGAATCTGTCAAACCAACTTGCCAACGTCTTGAGCGCTAATGGCATAATGAAGGGGGATAGGGTAGGAATACTGTTGCCTCAGTGCCCTGAGACGCTCATTTCCCACATTTCTATCTATAAATTAGGTGGAATCGCCGTACCACTTTTTATCCTGTTTGGTCCACAAGCTTTGGAATATCGCCTTGGAAATAGCCAAGCAAAAGGAGTTATCACCGACAGAGTCAATTTACCTAAGATTTTGGAAATTAGGGATTCTCTCCCAAATCTGAAAATAATTATGGTTGTCAATTCTGAGGGTATCGAGAGCGTTCTAGATTTTTGGGGCAGCATAGAAAAAGCCAGTCGTTATTTTACCCTCGTTTCTACAAAGGCGGAAGACCCAGCATTGATTATATATACTTCAGGGACTACGGGGCCACCTAAGGGAGCTCTTCACGCCCATAGAGTTTTGCTGGGGCATCTACCTGGTGTTGAATTTCCTCATAACTTATTTCCCAAGGAAGGAGATTTCTTCTGGACACCCGCTGACTGGGCTTGGATCGGTGGTTTGATTGATGTGTTATTCCCCAGTTTACATCATGGCGTTCCTGTTTTGGCATATAGAGCTACGAAATTTGACTCGGAAGAAGCCTTCTATCTTATAGCCAAATATGGAATTAGAAATTCTTTCATGCCTGCTACAGCACTCAATATGATGCGTCAAGTAGAGAACCCGAAAGAACGCTATGACTACAAAATGCGCTCGATTGGAAGTGGTGGTGAAACGCTAGGCGAAGGGCTACTTGAATGGGGTAAAGAAATCATGGGTCTGGAAATCAACGAGTTTTATGGGCTAACAGAGTGTAATTTAGTAGTTGGCAATTGCGCTGAAGTCATGAAACCCATTCGGGGCTCAATGGGCAAAGCTATCCCCGGACATATGGTTGAGATAATCAACGCAAACGGTGAGGTACTAAAGTCAGGCGAGTATGGCGAAATAGCTGTCAAAAGTCCTGACCCTGTGATGTTTCTAGGTTATTGGGGAAATCCAGAGGCTACAAAAGGGAAATTCATCGGAGATTGGTTGCGTACAGGAGACATGGGGAAAAAAGACAAAAACGGACATTTCTGGTTCGTTGGCAGAGAGGATGACGTAATTGAAAGCGGGGCGTATAGGATTGGGCCGGGAGAGGTCGAGGATTGCCTCATGAGGCACAAAGCAGTGGCATTGGCAGCGGTCGTCGGCGTCCCAGATAAAATTAGGGGGGAAATAGTAAAGGCTTTCATCGTGCCTAAAGAAGGTGTCGAGGTGAATAAAGCTTTGGAAGATGAGCTTAAACAGTTTGTCAAAACAAAGTTGGAAGCTTATGCATATCCTAGAGAGATAGAGTTCGTCAAAGACCTCCCGAGGACAACTACAGGGAAAATCATGAGGAAAGAGCTCAGAAAGATGGATATGGAAAGGAAAGCCGAGGGAAAGAGTTAAGATTACGGCGCTTCTCAAGTACAGAACAGACCTTATATGATTATCGGAAACGAAATGGGACGGATAAGGTACCGGACGTGGAGCTTATCGAAGAAACCAATCACAGAGAAGAAGTAACAATTAGCGAAGAAAGGAGGCCATAGAATATGTTGCGACGAGTAGCCATAATCGGAGTTGGCTATACTCCATTTCGTCCAATAACCCCAGATGTCTCCTTTAAGGAGATGATGTTTGAAGCAGCGGAAAAAGCTTACGAGGATGCCAAGGTTTGTCCTCGTCGTGATATCGATGCTTTCGTCACGTGTGAGGAGGATTTTGCCCATGGCAGGAGCATTTTCAACATTCACACTCCTGACAATCTGGGGGCAGTTCTGAAGCGTATTCATACTCTTCCTGCCGACAGTATCTACGGTCTAGGTGATGCCTACGTGTTGATAAATACGTGTATGGTCGATATAGTGGCTGTGGAGTCCCACAGTAAGGCGTCTAACATGCTTACTCCAAACTATTTAACCGCTCATGCAACGGATCCCATTTACAACAAGCCCCTTGGCTATAATCCTTATTTCATAGCTGGTATGGAGATGAACCGCTACATGCATGAAACCGGAGTGACTAAGCAGCAGTGTGCTTTGGTTGTGACCAAGAACAAAGCAAATGCTTTGCTCAACTCTGTAGCTGCCCATGGGGATAAGATAACAGTTGATGACGTCCTGAATTCTGAGCTAATGTTTTACCCCTTAAGTCGTTTGGATATGAGCCCTACAGCTGACGGCGGCATTGTAATGGTCTTAGCTTGTGAAGAGAAGGCAACAATGCTTTGTGATAAACCTATATGGGTGAAGGGTGTTGGCTGGTGCTCCGATGCACCGAGTTTAGAGACGAGGGAGTGGGGTGAGGCTGTCTATGCCCGATTAGCCGGGGAAATGGCATATAAAATGGCTGGAATAAAAAACCCGAGGAAAGAGATAGATTTTGCCGAAGTAGACGATACCTTCTCTTACAAGGAGCTTCAACACTTGGAAGCTCTTAAATTGTGCCGTCGTGGAGAAGGTGGGGCTATGATAGAGGAGGGGGCTACTCAAAGCGAAGGCGAATTGCCTGTAAATGTCTCAGGTGGAAGCTTGGGTGTGGGTCGGTTGGATGAAGCTACCGGGTTGCAGAGGGTGTTGGAGATAGTGCTCCAGCTCAGGGGTGAAGCTGGGAAGAGGCAGTTACCTAATGTTAAGGTTGGCTTGGCTCAATCATGGCGGGGTATTCCAGCTAATAGTGGTGCTGTCATAATCTTGAGCAACGAATGAAAGGAGGGGAAAAAATGGGTATGCGCAAGGTAGCCATAGTTGGTGCGGGAATGACCAAATTTGTGCGCCGGGCGCAGGAGACAGGCAAGGAACTTGCCTGGGAAGCAGCCAAAATGGCTCTGGATTCTTGCGAGTTGACCATAGACGACGTGGACTGCGTGGTCATGGGTACAGCTCCAGATGCCTTTGATATGATTCATATGAAAGCTGAATATCTTAGCGACGGGGCTGGTGCCTGGCGTAAGCCTTATGTGAGAGGTTTCCTTGGCGGCGGCACCGGTGTCTTTACTGCTGACCAGGCTTGGTACCATGTAGCTTCTGGACTTTTTGATGTCTGTCTGGCGGTGGGTGAAGAAAAGATGTCCTCATGTATGCCCCATCCTCAAGGAGCCTTCGTTACCTGCTGGGACCAATTTACTGAGAGTCCTTTAGGAACAAGCCTTCTCTGGTTTTTTGCCTGGGAAATGAACCGCTATATGACTGTCCACGGATTTACTGAACGAGAAATCGCCTTAGTATCCGTGAAAAACAAGAAGAATGCTCTTGACCATCCCTGTGCTCAAGTGGCAGCCGATATTACTGTGGATGATGTCATGAAGTCAGAAATTATGGCATGGCCAGTGAAATGGCTTGATGTCAGCCCTACCAGTGATGGTGCAGTGGCCTTAATTTTTGCTTCCGAAGATGTTGCCAAAAGGATTACTGATAAACCAGTTTGGGTTGAAGGAGTAGGCTGGTGTCTGGATACTATGTATATTGGACAGAGGGACCTTTACTATCCTAAATATGTGGAATATGCAGCTAGGATGGCTTATGATATGGCAGGCATTAAGGAACCAAGCAAAGAAATTGACATTGCTGAGCCCTACGACCCATTTAGTTATAAAGAGCTTCATAATGCAGAAGGTCTTCTCCTTTGTGGCAAAGGCGAGGCTGTGAAACATCTGGTTGACGGCGTCACCCAGAGAACTGGCAGACAGCCCTGGTGTCCGTCAGGAGGTGCCTTGGGGGTGGGCAATGCCATCGCGGCTACCGGACTAATGAAGGTTGCAGAACTCTTCTGGCAGTTGAGAGGTGAGGCTGGCAGGAGACAGGTGCCAGGTAAACCAAGGAAAGGTGTAGCCCAAGCTTGGGGTGATGAGATGCAGGTAGGCACAGTTATCGTATTAGGAATCTAAGGAGGACGATATGAGTGAGAAAATAGAAGCATGGCCGGGAATAGCTCTTAGTGATGCTGACATAGCCGAGAGAAGAGTCCTACTTACGGAGTGGCAGCCAAATCTTAAGTATGCCTGGGACACCGGCATCGGCTATGGCAGATATTTTGCGGAGCTGAAGAAAGGGAGAATTATTGGCACAAAGTGCCATAAATGCCGTCGGGTGCTGTTGCCTGCCAGGGCTTTTTGTGAATGGTGCTTTCGGACAGTAGATGAGTGGGTCTATCTCAAAGACACTGGCACAATTAATACCTTTTCCGTTGCCTATACTGGTACTATGGCTGAGCGGTTAAAAGAGCCGCGAATTCCGGCGCTAATTGAAGTTGATGGTTCCGGTGGTGTAGCCATTATGCATCTGATAGGCGAAGTTGACCCGCGGAAAGTCAAGATTGGCATGAGGGTCAAAGCAGTGTGGAAACCGGAGCGGCAGCGACAGGGAGCCATTACCGATATCAAATACTGGAAACCGATTTAGGAGGTGGAGAATGCCCTTAGATAAAGTTACACAGGTTGCTCAAACTAAGCCGTGGTACGGTGACATCCCGGTCTACGGGCAGTATACCTTCGGTATTGCCGGTGAGAAGTTTTTCAGGGAGATTAAAGATAATGGCAGGATTATGGGGACAAAGTGTGAGAAATGTAACTTGGTTTATGTGCCTCCCCGGATTTACTGTGAACGTTGCTTCAGTGAATTAAAGGAATGGTTAGAAGTGCCTAACCGGGCAGTCGTGCATACTTTTACTATTTCTTATGTAGACTTAGATGGTAATAGGTTGGCGGAACCAGTAGTTTTAGCTATGGTCAAGTTTGATGGTATTTACGGCGGGCTCATTCAGCGTTTGGGTGAAGTGAAGCCGGAAGAAGTAAGAATCGGCATGCCAGTAGAGATAGTCTTCAAACCTAAGGCTCGACGGACTGGTTCAATTTTAGACATTAAGTATTTTAGGCCACGTCTGAAATAATTATTCCCTCACTCTTTGTGGAGTTCGACACGGGAGGAGTTGTAGTGAGTGTATTGCATTGTTCCCGCTTGGTAGACTGGGGAACTCACTTCTGGAAATCATCCGCAAGGCAGAAAAGAAGTTAGTAAGTTTACATTTCC
>CAZJMM010000039.1:0-4207 GCA_964547155.1 uncultured Dehalococcoidaceae bacterium
TTTACACACAGGAGGTCACAGGTTCAAGTCCTGTATCGCCCACCATCAGATATAGGACAAAGTTCTTGAACCACCTGTTTGTCAGACAATCCACTGTTTTATTGAGCCTATCACCAGTGTAGCTTTTGCTGCCTTTATCCTCAGCAACATCACTATTGACCCTCTAAGGGTTGTCTCGGCATAGTCTTCGGCCCTTGAGCTAAAGCCCACCGCTTTTCAATTGGCGCCTCTCTGGTACTTCTGTACTTTACCAGTACTAGTCTTCTATAAAAACCAGTACTAATCTCCTATAAAAGGGTGACTTTTGGGTGATTGATTTGCCAAGTGGCGAGAGATAGTATCAATAGTACCTAAGTACTATCAGTAGGAGTTTCACAATGCCAATAACAATTGATGGAAACACTTTTTATAGAACAAATGAAGTCTGTCAGACAGTCGGCATAAGTAGGAATACCTTTTTCCGATGGCTGAGGGAGGGGTATTTTAAAGATGTAGATAATGTGGAC
Organism: uncultured Dehalococcoidaceae bacterium; assembly: GCA_964547155.1. GTDB lineage: Bacteria > Chloroflexota > Dehalococcoidia > GIF9 > DYGU01 > CAZJMM01. Next base: position 507 of record CAZJMM010000039.1, read on the forward strand.
CGAAGAGGCTGGCGGCTGTTTACGGAAGGCGATTTGGCTAGGTTAAGAGCTGAGGTGAATAAAGTAAAACCTAATAGCTCGAAAATCAGTAGACTACTGGGGTAGGTTTGAAATAAGCCAACCCCTTTTAGTTTTTGAGATGCCATGAAATGTAGGTAAGGTGCTCAGTATGACAGGACTGCCAAGACAAAAGCGTTTTTTTACGGGCTTACTTGTGGCTGTTTCCATTGGCGCAATGTTCTGTATAGCTTTTGGTTTTAATTTGCTTTATAGCATGCAACTACAAAGCAGCGATTTCCTATTTAGAATGAGGAACCCATATCAAAGTCAGTCATCGGAAGGAAAGATTGTCGTGGTTGCTATTGATGATAAGACCTTGGAGCAATTGGGGCGCTTTTCATCATGGCCACGCTCCCACCATGCTCATCTCATAGACATACTTGCTGAAGCCAAAGCTAGGGTTATCGTTTTTGATGTCCTTTTTGCTGAATCAGCATCCAGCGATGACAAGCTAACAATGTCCATAAAAGACGCCAGAAATGTGGTTTTGCCTGTCGTTTATTCACCTGCAACCAACAATTCCACAGTAACAGATGAAACAAGCGAACTTGGAGACTTCCTTCGGCCTCTGGGTGTTTTTGAAGAAAATGCCCTGGCCACTGGACATGCTAACATTCTCCCTGATAAGGATGGGGTGGTGAGAAGGTTACCGATTGCTATCCATAGCGGTGGAGACTATGAGCCAGCACTAGCGCTAGCGGCTGTGGCTGGCTATCTTCGGCAGCCCCAGGTCACGGAGTCCAGCATTGAGGATAACCGTTTATCTTTTGCTGGCCGGGCGATTCCGGTTGATGATGCCTGTAGCATGCTGATTAACTATACCGGAGCGAGCTTCTCAACCGTTTCCTATGCTGACGTTTTTGGGGGTAGGATTGCCCCGACTGTTTTTGAGGATAGTATCGTTTTAGTTGGAGCCACAGCTATCGGCTTTGGGGATAAATACTGGACTCCCCTGGGTGAGATGATGAGCGGTGTGGAGATTCACGCCAACGTGATGTATACCATTCTGGCTGGAGATTTCCTCAGCTTAGTGCCTGCCTCAGTTAACATTATGACAATGCTAATACTGTCGCTTCTTTGTGGCCTGGTGGTGCTACGCCTCCGAGTTCTTTGGGCGACACTCCTGGCTATCTTGCTTTGTATTGTCTACTTTGTCACAGCCTTCTCCTTCTTTGATATGGGCATTATGCTCAATACAGTGTATCCACCTCTGGCTATCCTTGGTACCTTTGTTGGGGTGAACCTTTATAATATTGCTTGTGAGCGGTCTGAAAAGGGGGAGATAACCAAAGCCTTTGGCCGCTATGTGCCTTCGCCAGTAGTGGACAAGATACTGGTAGCATTGGGAGAGGGCGGGCTGAAGCTGGGTGGCGAACAGTGTGAGGTTACTGTAGCCTTTGCTGACATTCGTGGTTTCACTAGTATATCTGAGAACATCCATCCCGAGAACTTGGTTGGATTATTGAACACCTATCTTTCGTCAGTTATTAAAGCAGTTGTCAAACATGATGGCATGATAAACAAATTCGGGGGAGATAGCATTATGGCAGTCTGGAATGCGCCTATGGATTGCCAGGAGCATGCTCTATTGGCAACGATGGCCGCTATTGATGCTCAGCGGGCTATTAGAGAATTGCAGGAAAGAGAAACAGCGCTACCCAAAATGGATTTCGGTATCGGCATAAATACCGGCAAGGCAGTAGCTGGCAATATGGGTTCTAAAGACCGTTTGGAATACTCTGTGATTGGCGACGCCGTGAACATTGCTTCAAGGCTTACAAGTGTCACCCCGGGGGGCAAGGTATGGATTGGCTCTGATACCTACGAGCTAGTGAAGGATTACATCAAGGCAAAGCCGTTAAAGCCACTAGTAGTAAAGGGGAAACGGCTGCCGATTAAAGCCTATGAGGTTGTCGGTTATATGCCAGAAACCCGGTTTGATAAAGGCTCACAGTTGGCAAGCCTATCCCAGTCCAGGAAGGTGTAACAATTATGGCAACTCCTCGTTATAAGGTTAGGGAGGAAGAGAAGGCTCAAGAAATCGGTGAAACCAGAACCTTCAATGAGAGCCAGGTTCGGAGGTTAGTTGATGGAGCTAGCGGTGGCGATTTTGAGGCCTTTGGGGAGATTTACAGTATCTATCTTGAGCGTATTTACAGGTATGTCTTTTACCAGGTCAATGACAAGATGGTAGCTGAGGACCTTACTGAGGAGATATTTATGAAAGCCTGGCAAGCAATTGGCAAATACAAATGGAAAGGGCAACCATTCCAGGCGTGGCTCTATCGCATAGCCCATAACCACGTCATTGATTACTTCCGTACCAGACGGCAAGACCTGGCATCAGAAAATCAAATCTCAGCCGAAGCTAACGGTCCTGAACAAGAGGTGGAAGAAAAGTTAAGGCGACAAAAACTGTTAGAGGCAGTATCCTATCTGCCTCCGCAGCAAAAACAGGTCATTATCCTAAAGTTTATTGAGGGTCTGGATAACCCTGAGATTGCCCAGATTACGGGAAAGAAACAGGGCGCTATAAGAGTGATGCAAATGCGTGCCCTGGCAGCACTTCGCCAGGGATTGAGTGAGGAATACAGAAATGCAAGCCAAGCTATCTAAGGTTCTAGACGATTGTCTCGTCCGGCTCAGTAAAGGAGAGACCATAGACGCTTGTCTAACTCAATACCCGCAACTGCGCCAGCAGTTGCAATCCCTGTTGTACACTGCGGTGTCCGTTAGCCATATTCCCAAGGTGTCACCTTCAGACGAGTTTAGAAAGGCGTCAAAACTTCGTTTGATGGCACGGCTCCGTGACAAGTCTATTCAGGCCAGAGTCGTCAAATCAGGCCAAGCAACGGCACTAGCCGACAGACTAGGCGTGGCATGGAGAATAATAGTTGTTGCCATTACCCAGCCGAGCAAGAAGGTCGCTATTCCAGTAACAATAGCTCTGCTTCTCGCCCTAGGAGGCGGCCTGCTTCTATCCGGAGCCTTCAGGTTGCCCTCACCATCTCCGGCTCTCGTTTCTCAATGTACCCTCAGTATCCTCAGTGGTAGTGTAGCAACGCAAAGTCCAGGGTCGAATGTCTGGGAAGAGACTCAGGATGGGATTACCCTAGAGGCAGGCACCCGGGTAAAGACTGCACCACAGTCACAGGCACTGCTTACCTTCTTTGAAGGTACCACTATCAAGCTTGAACCTAACACAGACATAACCATTGAGCGAGTGGAGGGTGGTGGGGCTCAACCCACCGAGATTGTTTTGAAACAATGGTTGGGCAAGACCTGGAGTCGGGTGGTCAGGATGCTGGACCCTGGTTCGCACTATAAGATAGAAACACCATCAGCCTACGCCTTGGTGCGAGGTACATTATTTATGACCGAGGTCGACGAAACAGGTTCAACAACCGTCCAGGTAACTGAAGGATTGGTTGCCGTCGGTGGGCAAAATTTGGAGGTCAACGTACCTGCCGGCTACGAGACTACGGTTGAGGCTGGAGCCAACCCACCGCAACCTACACCTATCGAGCCTCCGGGACAGAGTGACGCGGGACCTCCTGGAGTGGGACCTGGTGGTCAAGGACCGCCAGGACAGAGTGACGCGGGACCTCCTGGAGTGGGACCTGGTGGTCAAGGACCGCCAG
>CAZJMM010000039.1:4307-10022 GCA_964547155.1 uncultured Dehalococcoidaceae bacterium
GACAAGACTAGAAATAAGAATAAGAATTAGGGTGATGGGGGCCAGCAATGAGGTCTAATGTAATAGAAGCTAAGGAAACGAAACCACCACTTTGGTCTGGAGTCTTTAACAACAGAGTGGGGCCAAGCACAAACCATATTAAAGAGACGGGAGACTATGGTAAGAGGCTTGACCTTCTCTACGAAGTTGGTAAAAAAGTAGGCTCAGTTCCCAAACTATCACAGCTGATTGAGCAGATAATGAAGATGACTCAACATACACTTAAAGTCTCAGCTTCTTCGCTGCTGTTGATTGATGATGGGAAGCAGGAGCTCTTCTTCAAGTTTGCCACAGGCCAATCAGCAAAAGCACTAAACCAAGTAAAACTAAGTTCCCAATCTGGTATTGCTGGCTGGGTTGCCCGTCAGGGTAAGCCGTTAATCGTTAATGATGTCACCAAAGACGGACGTTTTGATAGAGAAATCGATGAAACTACTGGTTTTGTGACTAAGTCAATTGTCTGTGCCCCAATGGTTGTAGGTCGTAAGACTATAGGCGTTATTGAGGTGCTAAACAAACTAGACGGCAGCGACTTCAGTGAGCATGATTTAGAAACAACGGTATCGGTTGCCTCAACTGCTGCCATGGCGATTGAAAATACTAGGCTACATCAAACTGTACTGGATGCATATAGGAGTACTATCAGGGCACTGACAGCAACCATAGATGCTAAGGACCGATATACTTGTGGGCACTCACAGCGGGTAACGGCTTATGCTTTACTAGGAGGAAAGTCACTGTCATTACCTCAGGAGAAGCTAGAAGTTCTTGAGTATGCTGGTATTCTTCATGATATAGGTAAAATAGGTGTAGCTGACAGTGTATTGCTTAAGCCTGTTCGCCTGACACCAGAGGAATGGGACATAATCCGCCAGCATCCCGTGACAGGGGCCAATATCATAGATGATGTCCCTTTTCTAAAAGAAGCAAAAACGCTTGTCCTTCATCACCATGAGAAGTATGACGGCACAGGTTATCCTGATGGATTAAAGGGTGAGGATATACCCTTGGGCGCTCGGTTGCTAGCTGCAGCCGATGCCTTTGATAGTATGACTACTGGCCGGCGGTACCGTGCAGCACTGGGGGTAGTTTATGCTTTGAGCGAATTGCGAAGGTATGCTGGCACACAATTCTGTCCTGTTGCCGTGGAGGCTTTCATATCAGGCTTCAACAGATGCCGACATGGTATTCCCCATGCCCAATCCTGAAATCCTGGCGCTAGCGAGACGGAGTTAGACTAAAAGTGGGATGCCGGGAAAGCCCTGGTAAATTTCTCCTATAATGTTAGGGATATCGGGGCTCGGCTTGCTAGTGGCTCATTCAAAAGAGATGGCATGATAGTAGTTCCTTGTACAATAAAAACGATGTCAGCTTTGGCTAACTCTACAGACTGAACGCGAGACACAGGCTTAACTATAGCAGCTTCTGATACTAACTATTTAGTACTGTTCCAAGAATTTAGAGATTTGGTCGAAAGTAAATACCGGTCCGTCTTGGCAAACATACTTGTTGCCAACGTTACAACGGGCACATTTGCCCATGCCGCATTTCATCTTTTGCTCAAGGGTGGTGACTATTTGTTCATCAGAGAAACCTAATTCCTTTAGCCTGGCAAGAACGAAGCGAATCATGATGGGCGGTCCACAAGTAATGGCCATGGTATTTAGCGGTGACGGCTTAAGCTCAGTCACTACCTCTGGCACTAAAGCCACTCGCCCTTGCCATTTATCGTCGCCACGGTCGACGGTGAGCTCAAGTCTGGTGTTAGGAGCGCGCGCCCAGGGGTCAAATTCGTTAGCAAAGACTAAATCAGCTGGCGTCCGAGCGCCATTGATGATGATGAGGTCGCCGTAGTCCCTTCGGTGGTCGAGGATAAAGTTGATAATCGGGCGGAGGGGTGCCATGCCTATGCCACCTCCGATGATAAACATGTTTTTACCCTTGTAGTCTCCTAAGGGGAAGTAGTTGCCGAAGGGTCCTCTAATTCCTATTTTAGCTCCAAGCTCAAGCTCGTGAAGGGCATAGGTTACAGTGCCGATGCGTCTTACGGCAAATTCTATACCAGTCTTGCGACAGGCTAAGGAAACAAAACCAAAGGGTGCTTCACCAACTCCATAGGCAGAAAGGAAGGCAAACTGCCCGGGTCTATAGTCAAAATCTTCCTGAAGCAACGGGTCATCCAGTTGTAAATTTACAAGATTTATATCAGGGGTCAACTTTGTTACCTGCATTAATGTTGCCGAATAAGGAATGAAAGGATTTTCCGGAACCATACTTAAATCCTCATCTTTTGGATATCAATGATTATTTCCCTAATATCTATGTTCACCGGGCAGCTTCTGACACATCTGCCGCAGCCGGTGCATTTTATATCCCCAAATCGCTCCGGGAAATAAAGAAGTTTATGGTACCAGCGTTGACGGAGACGGGCTCCTTTAGTGGGGCGCGGGTCATAGCCCCCGGCAATGCGGGTGAATCCCGGTGATTGGCAACTTTCCCAGCTACGGACTCGTTCAATTTTCCCTTTACTTACATAATCCCGAATGTCAAAACAATAGCAGCAAGGACATACATAAGCACAAATATTGCAATGGATACAGCGGTCAGCAACTCGGTCCCAGTAAGAGTCATTGAAAACCCCAGGCATTATCTCAGTGATGCCTTCTACAGGTATTAGGTTGAGAGGAGGTAAGGCTGGAGGTTTTATTTTCACTTCCTTTGTGGGTGCGCCTGTTAGTAATTGTTTACCCTTTTCAGTAACTATCTGGACAATGTATCCTTCTGCTGTCTCTGTTAGCATGATATCTAAGTGAGTTGGGTCAGCAGGACCCTTGCCAACACTAGTACAAAAGCATTCAGGGCAAGGGGTGGAGCAGGCTAAACCTATCAGGGTAGTCTTATTTCGTTTTTCTTTGTAAAAAACATCGGCTGGTTCCGCTAAAAAGGCTTTGTCTATTAAGGCTATACCTTTAGCGTCGCAAGTACGAACACCAAAAAGGACAGCTTCTCGTTCCAGGCTTGCCGGGATAATCTGGTGGGTCTCATTTTTGACTATGGTATACAAGGTTTCTGAAGGTGGGAAGAGCCAACTCTTGGGAGAAAGATCAGTGTTAGAGAAATTCAGATTTACTTTGTCTATTTCTGAGCTGCCAACGGACCTATAAAGAGTGATTCCATTGGAGGTAACGGGGGCGATAAAGGTGTATTTTTCTGCCAACTGGCTTATCCAGGATGAAAGCTGCCCTTTAGTAATTATTTTTGTCATTCGCCAATGCCTAAATTGTCTTCCTTTTTGAAAGTAGCAAAGGGTGGTGCTGTTTCAGCACTGACTCCAGGCTCAAAGCCGAAGAGTTGTAAACTGTCCTTCTCCAATTTACGGTTGACTAACATAAGTGGTATGTTCACAGGGCAAACCCGTTCACATTCGCCACAAGCGACACATCGAGCTGATAGATGAAAAGCTCGGCCAGTATTCCATATCCAGTTTTCTTGGGGGGCAATTCTGATGCCTATCCAGAGGGGGTCCAATTCTTCAGCAAAGCATTCATAGCAATAGCAGCCAATGCAAACCTGACGACACCCGTAGCAACGGATGCAACGAGCAAAATGCTCCGACCAGAGTGCTCCCCTTTCTACTGGCGTCATATTTTCAATCTCGGTAACATCAGAATAGTCAGGGGTAGTTGTCTCAGCAACCGGTTCACCTACTAAGAAATCGTAGATGACAGGGGTATGTTGCCGACAGTATTGACACTTGGTCAGCAACGAACTTTCAATAAGATTAAAACGAACTCTTTTCATGCCGGAGCAGACAACACCTATGATGAACACATTTTCTCTCTGAAGCTGACTTTCATTGAGAAGTAAATTCACTCCGCGCGAATCGCAAGGTTTGGCGACAATAGCGGTTCTCTCGTGCCTTCTATTAGTGAGATACTTACTGAGGTTGTGAACGCAGGTCTCGTCAAAAATTAACCTGTCTGCCCCAGATGGCTCGTAGACGAAAGCGGGGCGTGCTGTTAAGTTATCAGTAGCTCGTTCATAACCTATGACGCATTCTACTGCCTTGGCTTCTAATAGCTCTTTAGCCTTGTTGCGGATCTCGTTGATCATGTTTCTCTTGCTCCCATTCTTTTTAGTGTTTCGGTAAAGTCGGAAACAATCTCCGAGAACCTTTTTCCTTCAGAAGCGGAAACCCATTCCAGTCTAAAGCGTTGCTTCTCAATGCCGAGGTAATCAAGAAATGGGCGCAGCAAAGCAATGCGGCGGCGAGCATGGTAGTTACCTTCAGCATAATGACAATCTCCCGGGTGACATCCAGCAATCAGCACGCCATCTGCCCCTAACTGAAACGATTTGACCACGAACAAGGGGTCAACTCGTCCTGAGCAGGGGACTCGAATAATGCGAAGATTGGGTGGATAGGCAATGCGGCTGGTACCGGCCAAGTCGGCACCGGCATAACTGCACCAGTTGCATAAAAAGCCGATTATCCTGGGCTCATAGCCTATAGCCATAAGCTGGTTACCTCGTCCAAAATTTGTTGATTAGTAAAACCTCTTAGGTCAACGGCTTTAGGACGGCACGCCGCTATGCATAATCCACAGGCTTTACATAAACTCTCATTAACTTGAGCAATGAGTCGCCTATCTCGAGTAGTTTGATAGTCAATAGCCTTGAAGGGGCAGATAGCTACACACAAAAGGCAGCCGATACATCGAGCTTGGTTTACCACAGCTATCAATGGGTCTGTGGTCAGGGTATCCTGGCTAAATAGGGCAGCTACTTTGACAGCTGCCGCACTCCCTTGGGCTACGCATTCGGGAATGTCCCTTGGTCCAACACAGGCGCCAGCCACGAAGATACCATCTGTCTGGGTTTCTACCGGACGTAACTTAGGATGGGCTTCTACCATGAAATTATAGGTATCGTAGCTAACTTTAAGGGTCTGAGCTAATTGATCGGCACCCACACTGGGCTCTATCCCAGTAGCCAGAACTACTAAGTCAGCGGTAACCTCCACTACTTTTCCAAGAAGCGCATCTTCGCTACGGACTACTAACTTGTTATCTTGTGGGTAAATTTTGGCAGGTCGTCCTTTGATATATGTGGCGCCAGCCTCCTCCACAGCCCGAAGATAGAACTCTTCAAAGTCTTTGCCTCCTGCTCGGACATCAATATAAAATATATAACACTGTATTTCGGGGTCATGCTCTTTTAGCATAATGGCATGTTTTGCCGTATACATACAGCATACCTTGCTGCAATATGGTTTGCCTCTCTGTTTGTCTCGGGAACCGACACAACAAATAAAAGCCACTGTCTTTGGATGACTACCATCGGAGGGGCGGATAATCTCACCCCCGGTAGGACCTGAGGCACTCATTAATCTCTCTAGTTGTAAGGCAGTAATTACATCAGGGTAAGCTCCGCCTCCATATTCTTGATAATGGCTATAGTCACAGGTCTGATATCCAGCAGCAACCACTATAGCACCAAATTTTTCAGTAACTAAGTCGTCCGCTTGGTCCCAGGCGATGGCTCCGGTGGGGCATAGTTTTTCGCAGGCGCGACATTCTGGCGGTTTCTTGCCTTCTTGGCCAGCTGCAACCCAATTTAGGTACTTAATGTAGAGGCAATTACTGCGGTCAATAACCGGTTTTGGAGGTACGGCTT
>CAZJMM010000040.1:0-3149 GCA_964547155.1 uncultured Dehalococcoidaceae bacterium
TGGGTCCTTAGCCACTTCTTACCTCCTTCTTGGAATCTTTCATGAATTAGGTCCAATCCTTAACCCAAAACAGTATCCATTATCATTATTATACCAAAACCGACAATGCCGCCAAAAGTAGCTTCTTTCTAAATGCCCTAAACGATTGCTTTTGGGAATTATCTTTGTTATTAGTCTTCAACAAGCATCCCGACTATAGGGAATTCTTCCAGCAATTCAGTACTGTGGGGCGCCTGGCTAAATGCTTTGGTCAAATCACGTCCGGCGTGATGCGTGACATGATGAATACCTTTCTTCCAGTGGAAGCTATTTGAAACATCGTACACCTTCCCTTCAAAGGCAATAAAGGCAACACCGTTGCTGCCATCATATTCCTTTAATTCTTCTTTTGTGAAAAACTTCTTGTCAGAACCGCTCAATTGTCACTAACTAAAAACTACGTCCAGTAGCATCATCGCAGCGAACCCAATCATACCACCCATAGTCGCCAAATCAGCATTGCCGCCGCGTTGAGCTTCAGGGACCAGTTCCTCGATAACAACGAATATCATAGCACCTGCAGCAAAAGACAGTGCGTAGGGCAAAATAGGTTGAGCAATGATAACAGCAGCCGCACCAATAACCCCGGCAGCAGGCTCAACAATTGCCGAAAGTTGCCCATAGAAGAAGCTTCTCCACCGGGACAGGCCTTCCCGGCGCAAAGGCATAGATACTGCCAGCCCTTCTGGAAAGTTCTGAATGCCGATACCGATGGCGAGAGCAACAGCTGCTCCTAAGGAAGCTGAAGGTAAGCCAGCAGCAAGAGCACCAAAGGCTACCCCCACAGCCAGACCTTCCGGTATATTGTGCAATGTTATGGCAGTCACGAGTAAGGTGCTTCGATGCCAGCTCGTCTTCACACCCTCGGCTTCCTCCGTAGGAAAGCCAATGTGCAGATGAGGTAGAACCCTGTCAACCCCGCGTAAAAAGATACCCCCAATCAAGAATCCTACGACAGCTGGCACCCAGGCTGGTATATCCTTACCCTCTGACATCTCAATAGCAGGGGCTAAGAGCGACCAGTAGCTGGCGGCTATCATGACACCAGCAGCAAAGCCCAACATTGCATCAAGTACCCGGCGACTAATGTTCTTAGCTGTAAAAACGCTGGCTGCTCCCAGAGCCGTCACAGCCCATGTAAAACACGTCGCCAAAAGTGCCTGTATCACCGGATGAAGGTTTTGGAAGCCTTCAATCACCATTTCTACCAAATACCTACAATTATGGGGAGGCCTAAATTAATGGCAGCCTCCCCATATAATACATCATTATTGCGAGGCTACTTTAGAAACTTGGACACGAAAGGAGAAGTCTCTCCTCGTCGCAGAAAATGTCCAGAAGGACCCTCGCCCAGGAATTCTGAAAACCAAGACTCATGCTCTATTTCCTCGTTGAGAATGGACTGTGCCAGGTCATAGGTGCGATGGTCTTTGCCGGCAGTAATGTTGCAGATGTTTGTGTATCCCCTAACTGCACATCTTTCTGCTTCCACTAATACAGTGAGTATTGCCTTAACATCCCTTGGGTTTTTAGGCAGGCTGGCTGGTGGACAAGCTGAGCAGTTATGGAAATCTACCATGCTCTCGGGCAGTTTGCCACCCAGCTCGTAAATTCTGGGGACAATAGCCTCGAAGTGGTTACGGTCTTCTATCCGAGCTGTCTCTGCAATTTCCTTGATAGTCTCTCCGTCAAGTCCAATCAAGTTAGCCCTAAGAATCGTGTAATAATAATAAGTCGTTAGCTCTGCTGCTGCATTGTTTACGAGCAATTCCAGTAATTCCTTTACATTGACTCCCGCTTTTTTTACCATTTCTATTGCTACTTTAGCCATTTTTGTACCTCCTCTTTCTTGTAGTTGCTTCTTTTGACATTTGAATTATGGTTTTAGCATATTGTCGTTATCCATCACCCCCTTTTTCTAACCCCCCGTTTGTGTAGGATAGCCCTTTTCCTTCCAAGCATTATATCCACCTTTCAAGACCTTCACACCAAGGAAGCCTTGCTTGATTAATTCGAGCGCTGCCTGGGTGCTGGTCTCTTCGTCAGGACAACCACAGTACAAGACAATCTCCTTAGTGGGAGGCAACACAAATTCCCGTGCCACTATCGTGGAAAGGGGCATGGATATAGCCCCCTTGATGTGCTCTTCATCATAATATTCCTTGAGGCGAGCATCAATCACCAGGACATCAGCTCGGCTGTCCATCTTTTGCAATAGCTCTTCTACTGTTACATAGGGAACCTGTTCTGCTGGAGATACTGGCGCGGGTTCCGGTGTTGACGGTTGTTGTGGAGCTGCTGGATTGGGTTCTGAGGTTCCTGGTTGTTCTGGAGGTGCCTGCGGCACCCCAACAGGTAAGGTACAAGAAGCTGAAACTGTCAAGATAGTTATTGCCATCAGCAAGAATAGCAGATATGAATACGCCATTGGTCTGCCTCTTGTGGCTGCCTTACTTTTGAGTTTCATTTGCACATGTGACAGAAGTGCATGGCAAGTCATTTGTTTAGCTCGTTTTTTACTCTCGACCCGTGTCTACCCAAACAGCACCAGCTTCGACCTTCGTTGGGTAAGTAGTTAAGTCTTTAGCCTCGGCCTGAGTCAACATTTTAATGACTCGACTCACATTCTTGACCACTTTACCGGTGGTGATATCGAAGCCTGAGCCATGCACTGGGCAATAGATAACTTTACCCTTAAGCTTCCCCCCGGACAAATCGCCCCCTTTATGGGAGCAGATACCATCCATAGCGTAATAGCCTTCAGAGATGTGGGCTATGATAATATCTTTAGCCCCAACTTTAAACCTTTTTACTGTTCCTAAAGGGAGCTCATCAACTGTGGTGACTTTTTCTAACCCTGCCATTTTGGATAAACTGCCTGTACTTAACTGATTAGCTTCATGTCTTTTCCGCAGCAGACTAAAGTGCCGCCGCCAACTTTGGTCACGGTTACTTCGTTGCCACAGACAGTGCAACGATAACGCTCGCCAACTCTTTTTACTGCCATTTTCACCTCCTTTGCTTCATTATGGTTGCCTTGAGGTCAGACAACTGCCTTAAGTGGGCTTTTTCTTCATCCATTACCTTGGAGACTATTTGACGGTCAGGCT
>CAZJMM010000040.1:3159-9714 GCA_964547155.1 uncultured Dehalococcoidaceae bacterium
GCTTACGGACTAATTTTTGCATTTCAGAATAAAAAAAGATGGAGTCCTTTTCTGCTTGGATGCCGATATTGAGAGCGTTTATTTCATTTGGTGCCATATCAGCTTTCTCTTGGGCTTCTTTAGTATTTGAGAAAACGTGACTATCCACCAAAGCTTTAAGATAGTGCATATATTCGCCGCTATAGCTTTCAGGAGGCTGATATTGTCCAATAGTCTTCTGCATGTTTTGAAAAGTAATGAGATGTTTCTTCTCTTCGCCGGCTAAATAATTGTAGATGACCTTCGCCTCCGGGTTTTGGGTCTTGTTAGCCGCAGACTCGTAGAAGGCTAAGCCATTTTCTTCTATGCCTATGGCTATTTCAACAAGTTCATTCCCGGAAAAGAAAATAGACATTCTCCATGTACTCCTTAGCTGCTGAGTCTCTGTAAGTAGCGGTGAGCTTGGAGAGCCGCTTTAGCTCCTTCGCCAGCAGCTACTACTATTTGTTTCTCAGGTACATTAGTGGCATCACCAGCGGCAAAAAGTCCGGGGACACCGGTTTCGTTAGCACAGTTGACTTCGATTTCCCCTCGCTGGTTCAAATTAGCTAGCCCTCTAACTAAGTCAGAGTTGGGCATAAGTCCAATCTCAACAAAAACACCACCTACTGCCAGTTCTTTGACCTCTTTGGTCTTTAAGTCTCTTATTTTTATGCCAGTAACCCGAGTTTCACCTTTTATCTCTAACACTTCATATTCCAAGAATATAGTCAGATTAGGAGCATTTTTCACTTTCTCAATGAGGATGGGGTCACCAGTTAAGGGAGTTAGTGACACCAAATAGACATGCTCGGCAATTTTTATCATGTCATCGGTGGCTTCTAAGGCAGAGTTACCACCACCGATAACGGCTACTTTGTCACCGGCGAAAAGAGGACCGTCGCAGACGGCACAATAGGTCATTCCTTTACCAATGAGTTCTTTTTCTCCGGGGACATTTAGAGAGCGAGGACGCTTGCCAGTGGCAATGATTACTGCCTTAGATTGGTATTTCTCTCCCTTTTCGGTGACAATCTCAAAGCCTTTGTCTATCTTGGCGAGATGGTCAACCCCTTGTCCAATCTTCAAATCAATGGGAAACTGCTTTACCTGCTCTTCGAACTTTTGCATGAGTTCTGGACCTTCAATAAACTGGTAGCCCATATAGTTTTCTACCCCAGAAGTCCAATTTGGTTGTCCTCCAAGGTCTTTACTGACCAGTAGAGTGTTTATCTTTTTCCGAGCTGCGTAGACAGCTGCCGTTAAACCTGCGGGTCCACCACCAATAATAGCTAAATCATGCATGTTGCCTCTTAGATACCTCTTACTTTACCAGTCCTAATTTTTGCCTAAGCCAGTTTTCATCATAGCCGACGGTTGTCTCCCCATCAATTTCCACTACTGGCACGGCTAATTGACCAGTTTTCTTAATCATCTCATCCCGGGCAGCCTTATCACTGGCAACATCGAGGTTCTGGAAAGGGATATTGTTACTTTGAAGAAATTGCTTGGCTTTCTTACACCAAGGGCAGGTTGGAGTGGAGTAAACTTTAACTTGTTTTGTCATTTTGCCCCTTTGAAATAAAATTAAGAATTGTTATCAATTATAAAACATTACTGAAATAAGTGTCAACAGGGGGCAGGGCGTAAGAGATTATGGGGCTTTAGTTTTTGTTTTAGCTTCCTTCGCTTTAGCTTCTTGGGGCTTAGTCCCTTTAGCTTTAACTTGGACTTTCTTGGGCTTTACCTCTACTGCTTTGGGCAGGGTAATTTCTAAGACACCGTTTTCGAAGCTGGCATCTACCTTAGCTGTATTCACTCCTGCCGGCAAAGTGATGGAGCGGGAAAAACTGCCGTAGCATAATTCACAGCGCCGGTACTCTTCGTCCTTGACTTCAGTGGATACCTTTCGTTCGCCACTTACAGTAAGGGTATCGCCGACCACATGCACGTCAATTTCTTCCTTTTTCATCCCGGGCAGTTCAACTCGAACCACGAATTTGTCTGGTTTTTCATACATTTCAAGTGACGGCAGCCATGCCATTTCTACCGTCGGTGCTCGCCACCAGACTGCGGGAACGCCACGGCGCAGAGCTTCATCCATCCATCGCTCCATTTCTTCCATTTCCCGAAAAGGTCGCCAAGCTCTCAATCCCCAGGGTCGCCATCTCTCAATAGCCATACTTGCTCACCTCCTCTCCTTGTTTGTTTTGAATAATAGCCCTGCCCCTTTTTACCATAAACAAAAAGACCGCCCGCTATAAATTTGGACAGTCTTACTTAGAATGCTTATCTCTCGCTTAATAGATTTCCTATTCCCAGCACTGACCTCATCATCCACTTCTCGCCTTCTCAAGTAAGAATTGAGAATTGAGGAAAGTAGCTAATTACAAGTGTAGTTTAGCAGGAATTAAATTGTCAAGAAGGCAAGGAGAGTATTTCCTCTGTGGTTTACAGTACCTTTGAATTCCTGACGAACATTAGCAAAAAATTGTTATTAGTCTCTGGTTAGCTTCTTGATCAGCTCTCCTGCACTGTTGTAGATGTTTACAGTTAAGGGTGCTTGTCCCGGGAAAGTATGGGTAGCACAGCCCCAGCAAGGGTCATAAGGACGCCATGCCATTTCGATACGGTTGAGCAGTCCTTCGGTTATTTCTTTGCCTGGTTTTATTAAAGCTTGAGCTGCCTTTTTGATAGACATGTTGATGGCAGCGGTATTATTGACGGTAGCCACAATGAGGTTGGCTTTCTTAATTACCCCTCTTTCATCAGTGATATAGTGATGGGTGAGGGTACCTCGAGGAGCTTCTACGATACCAATGCCTTCATCGGGCGCAGACGTGGGGATAGTGCGGATTTCAGGGCTGGTGATTTCTGTGTCCTGGCTGAGCTCCAGCAATCTCTCCGCAGCGTAGAGAAGCTCGACGAGTCTGGCCCAGTGAGTAGCTAAGGTCTGGTGCACCGGCTTGCCACCTAATGTTGAGTAGAATCTCTCGTATTCTGCTTGGGCTAAAGGAGTTGCCATACCGTCAGCAGCATTCAATCGAGAAAGAGGAGTTGCCCGAAAAACACCACTGTCTTTGCCATCTACAAATCCCTTCCAGCCCACCTTCTTGAGGAAGGGTATCTTGACGTAAGTCCAGGGCTCGACATGTTCCGCCACATGTTCAAGATACTCACGTGGGGCATATTTGGCAAACTCTTTGCCGTCAGGGTCAACTACCCTAACCTTACCATCGTAGAAATTGACTTTGTTGTTGTCATCAACAAGACCCATGTAATAGGTGCGATGGGTGTAGGCATCACTGAGAATCATGTCCACATATTCTTTGTTCTTGAGGACAATGTCATCGAACACCTTAAGAGAGAGTTTGGCAAATTCCACTGATTCTCTGGCGATTTGTTCTACTTCTTTTCTTTCCTCTTCATTGAGCCCTTTACTGACGCCCCCAGGCAAGCCAAAAACGGGGTGTACAGCCCTACCGCCCAGCATATGGATAATGTGGTGGTTTTGCATGCGGGTCTTGATTACGGCGCCACCTAACTCCAAGCCTACTTTTGCAATAACTCCTAGGATGTTACGCTCGGCTACCGGAGCTTCTGGACCCATGACGAAATCGGGACCAGCCAGAATATAGAAATGGGTAGTATGGTCAGTAACGTAGAAGGAACTGTAGAAGAGTTCACGTAGTTTCTTGGCTGGGTTTGGCGGGTCGATGTGGAATAGGTCATCCAGTGTTTTGGCTGATGCTATGTGATGGGCTTCAGGGCAGACACCACAAATCCTCTGGGTTATCTGGGGCATGTCCTCAGCCAGCCGCCCTTCAGCAAATTTCTCGAAGCCTCTCAGTTCTGGTACTTGAAAGTAACTATTTTCTACTTCACCGGCATCGTTAAGGAAAATTTCTATTTTGCCATGTCCTTCCAGTCTGGTGATGGGGTCTATACTTATCTTTTTCATGTTATTCTTGCCCTCCTTAATAATGAATCAGCCAGACTGTAGCGATAGAAAGTACCTACCGGGTCGGGGATATCATCGATTACCTTCTGGACTTCTGCGGGGTCATTCGAATCAATAACTGAAGCCACGGCACTAAGGAAATGAGCTCCTTGGTCGGTAACCCCTTCTACTGGTCCGTAGCAGCCAGTGCAGGGCATGTTAGCCTGGGGGCAGGGAGCACCGCAGCCACCTCGAGTAGTGATGCCGGCGCAGAGAAGACCTTGTTCCAGTAGGCATATTTCGGGCTCTGGAATAATCTGGAAAGTTCGATAAAACCTTTTGACCTTTTTGACATCCTTCTTTCGTGGGCAATCGTCGCACACTGCTTTGGCATTATGACTGATGACGGTTCCTTTGGGTGGTAATTTGCCTTCAATTAAAGCTTCTAAAGCAAGCCAGGTAGTCCTTTCTTCTGGGGGACAACCGGGGATAATGTAGTCTACATCTACAGTCTGGGGCAAGCTGCTGACAGTGTCGTAGAATTCAGGTATGGTGAGTTCGCCTTCAGGAACTTGATATTTGGGCTGAGGTATGACTTTGTCTTTATTATCTGTGGATGGTGTCTCAAAGTAGACTCGTTCGAAAATCATTTGCCGGTTGAACAAGTTACCTAACCCTGGTATGCCACCTCCGTGAGCACAGGCGCCGTAAGCAATCATTACTTTGGACTTTTCGCGCAGCATTTTCGCCATGTGTTCTTGTTCTGAATTTCTAATACTACCGTTGAACAAGCAGACATCTATGCTCTTATCGGGCGTGGCTTCTACATCCTTGTATTTCACATCAATGGCTACAGGCCAGAAGACGATATCAGCTACTTCAACTAACTTAAGGATTTTGGTACCAATCAGGAGTTGAGCAATTTCACAGCCACCGCAGCTTGCTGCCCAGTAGAGAGCTACTTTTAGCTTTGCCATAACTATCCCCTTTCAGTCCTTTTTTGGTTTAATAACAGCCTGTTATGGAGGGACAAACAATAACTAAAATAAAACAACAATGAGTGTTCATACCTAACACTCAATAGGTGGTGCCACTTAAACAGTTGTTCATAATATACCTTATAAATCTTGGTTGTCAATGGGGGTAATGAGCGTGTCTTAATGACTTTATCTTGAGCGACCAAAACTAAGTTCTCTGCTATATGTGTTAAAATGGGACTTAACCAGTTTTTAGGTAGAAGCCATGCCTCAATTAAGTCCAGTGGTTAGTATTGCTATTCTGCTGGGGGCAGCCTTGGTAGGGGGGATGATAGCCCACCGTCTGAGGCAGCCAGTAATATTGGGTTACCTCATAGTTGGAGTAGCTCTTGGTCCGTATGCCCTCGGTTTGGTAGGTGACCTGGTATTGGTTGAAGCTGCCGCTACCATGGGTGTTGCCCTATTAATGTTCACCTTAGGATTGGAGGTCTCTATTGTTCAATTAAGGCAAGTGGGTAAGGTGGGTCTGTGGGGAGGGATCATTCAAATTCTGGTTACCTTTGCTTTAGGTTTGGCAGTAGGCATTACCTTGTTTCGCTGGTCTCTGTCTCAAGCAGCTCTATTTGGGCTGATTATCTCTCTCAGTAGCACTATGATTTGTCTCAAAATACTGATGGAGCGGGGCGAATTGGACTCCATGCATGGTCGGATTATGATTGCTATCCTCATTCTTCAGGATATTAGTGTGGTGTTGATGATGATAGTGGAACCCCTTTTGGGCGAGCCGGTGAGGAATTTATTATCCGCATTAGGTATAGCTATGGGGAAAGCAGTCCTTTTTGTTGGCATAGCCGTTGTCTCAGGATTATGGGTGCTTCCGTGGTTAATGGGTAGAGTTGGTGGCGTCAGGTCCCGGGAATTGTTTCTGTTAACGGTTTTAGTCTTGTGCTTAGGTGCAGCTTTGGGCACACAAATTTTTGGACTCTCGATAGTCTTTGGTGCTTTTGTAATTGGTTTAGTGCTTCGTGAGTCAAGATTTGCCCACCAAGCTTTAGCTGAAATTACCCCGTTGCGAGACATTTTTGCCACTCTATTCTTTGTCTCTTTGGGTATGTTGCTGAGTCCTCGGTTCATAGTTGACAATTGGTTGCTAGTAGTAATAACGGTAGTCATCATTATACTCATAAAACTGTTAGTTGTTTTTGGTATTATCCGCTTCTTTGGTTATGGCGGACGTATAGCTCTATTAGCTGGCGCTGGTCTTTTTCAAATTGGGGAGTTTAGCTTCATCCTGGCACAAGGAGGAATCCATATGGGCATCATCTCCGACCAGTTTTACTCATTAATACTTGCCTGCGCCATTATTACCATGTTATTAACGCCGTTATCTATGAATCTGGTCTCCTGGCTACATCCCAAATTGACCTTGGCTCCAGCTGGCAAAAGACTAGTGGGCAAAGACGTTTCACTTGTGCCAGTGTCTGAATCGTCTCCAATGGCACACTCTATAATAATTGCTGGCTACGGGAGAGTGGGACAAAATATCGCCCGAGGTCTACAAGATGCTAGTATATCTTACACTGTTATTGAGATTGACCCTGAGCTTATTTCTGAATTGCG
>CAZJMM010000041.1:0-9576 GCA_964547155.1 uncultured Dehalococcoidaceae bacterium
TAAATCGGCGTTATCTGGAGCAGTTCGGCTACCATTGCACCATGCAGACCGATACTGAGGTGGTAGCTTACGCTGTTGACCTGCTAATACGGAAGCACCGTCTTCCTATAGAGATAGTGGCTGACATAATGGCGCCTCCTTTCTGGGACGAAATAGAGCGTCGCCCTCAGGAAGAGCAAAATCTTCTGCGGACTTTGCGTCAGGTCTACGGCAGTCTGCTTTTAAACGGACCTTTTACGGTAATAATCGCCCATCACGGGGAGATGATTGGGCTTACCGACAGGATAAGGCTGCGCCCTCTGACTGCGGGGGTAAAGGATGAAGTCCTTTATCTGTCATCGGAAGAATCAGCCATCCGCCTCATTTGTCCTGACCTGAATAAAGCCTGGACGCCTATGGGAGGTGAACCGGTAGTGGGCAGTCTGGAGAAGCCTCTCGGAATCCAAAAAGTGATGGTGACAGAAGGGGCAGTGACAGGAAGTTAGGGAGGGCATAGGTGAAGACTTATTTACCTTCAAAATTCATAGTAGATAGAGACCAGACCCGGTGTATCCAGTGCCAGGTCTGTGTTAATCAGTGCAGCTTTGATGCCAATTACTACGATGCTGAGGAGGATGAAGTGAGGAGTCGGGAGGAGAACTGCGTTGGCTGTCACCGCTGTGTGGTCTTCTGTCCCACCAGAGCCGTGACCATCAGGAGAAATCCTCTCGAGTACAGAGAGAACTATAACTGGACTCCGGAGGTCATTGAAGACATTATCAAGCAGGCTGAAACCGGCGGCATGCTACTTACCGGGATGGGCAATGATAAGAGCTATCGTATCTACTGGGACCATCTGGTCCTGAATGCCAGCCAGGTAACCAACCCTTCCATTGACCCGCTGCGTGAGCCGATGGAGCTTGCCACTTATCTTGGTCGGAAGGCAGACAAAGTGGAAATTGACCAGAACTTCAACTTGAAAACAAGCCTGGCGCCTCAGGTCAAAATCGAGGTCCCGGTGATGTTTGCAGCTATGTCCTACGGTGCTGTGAGCCTTAATGTCCATGAGTCTTTAGCCAGAGCTGCCACCGAAGCGGGGACTCTGTGGAATACTGGCGAAGGCGGACTTCATCCCAAACTTTACCAGTATGGGGATAATACTATTGTCCAGGTAGCCTCAGGACGTTTTGGAGTCCACCCCGAGTATCTGGATGTAGCCAGGGTGGTGGAAATTAAAATTGGTCAGGGAGCTAAGCCCGGTATTGGTGGGCACCTTCCGGGCGAAAAAGTGAGTGCTGAGGTAGCTATGACGAGGATGATTCCGAGAGGAACGGATGCCCTGTCTCCGGCGCCGCAGCATGACATTTACTCTATTGAAGACCTGGCGCAGCTGGTCTATGCCTTAAAGGAAGCGACTAATTACACCAAACCGGTAGCCGTAAAAATAGCGGCTGTGCATAACTCAGCTGCTATTGCCAGCGGTATGGTAAGGGCTGGGGCTGACATCATTGTTCTGGATGGGCTTCGGGGAGCCACTGGGGCGGCGCCAAAGGTTATCCGGGACAATGTCGGTATCCCCATTGAGATGGCTCTGGCTTCCGTTGATACCCGACTGCGTCAGGAGGGTATCCGCAACCAGGCTTCTGTCGTCATTTCCGGCGGTATCAGAAATAGCGGCGATGTGGCTAAGGCTATCGCTCTTGGTGCTGATGCTGTTTACATTGCAACTGCTGCCCTTATCGCTTTAGGCTGTGCTACCTGTCAACAGTGCCATACCGGGAAATGTGCCTGGGGAATCTGCACTACCGACCTGGCTTTGACTAAAAGAGTCAATCCTGACATTGGGTCTCGGCGGCTGGTCAATCTGCTTAGGGGTTGGAGTCTGGAACTCAAGGATATGCTGGGGGGCATGGGCGTAAACGCTATTGAGAGCCTGCGGGGTAACCGACTCCACTTGAGGGGTGTCGGGCTAACTGACACTGAGTTAGAAATCCTCGGAGTCAGGATGGCGGGAGACTGAGGTATAGGACACCATGACCATGAAAACGAACTCGAAAATAAAGCTTGATGCTAATGGCATTTTTTATCGAGAACTTAATGCCCGTCTCAGGGAGATGGTAAGTAATGGGGCTAAGCAGATTGAGCTTCGAAATGTGTACGGACAGAGATATATCGGCACTGACCTGGACAAGCCGGTGACTATCGAAATCTATGGTGTTCCGGGTAATGACCTGGGAGCTTTTATGGATGGACCGAAGATTATTGTCCATGGTAATGCTCAGGACGGCGTGGGCAATACCATGAATAATGGTGAAATAGTCGTCCATGGTCGTGCTGGGGACATTATTGGTTTATCTGCCCGGGGCGGCAAGATTTTCATCAAGGAGGACGTGGGCTACCGGGCAGGCATCCATATGAAGGAGTACCAGGACAAGAAGCCGGCGCTGGTTATAGGGGGTACTGCCCAGGACTTCTTGGGTGAATACATGGCTGGCGGTATCTTGATTGTGCTTGGTCTGAATCTAAAAGAAGGGGAGCATCACAAAGCCAATTTCATCGGCACGGGGATGCATGGCGGTGTTCTCTATTTGAGGGGGAAGGTTAATGATTTCCAACTGGGCAGGGAGGTAGGTGTCGCTGAACTGAATGAAGAAGACCGCTCCCATCTGAAAAGGTTAGTGACCGAGTTTGCCGAGCATTTCGGCTATGACAGTAAGACTATCTTAAAGGACAAGTTTGTTAAGCTGTTCCCTCGCTGGCTTCGACCTTATGGCAGGCTTTACGCTTACTAAATAAAGGAGGTTTAACGAAATGGCCATACCAGAAATTGCAGAAAGAGAAGCAAAAGGATATGTCCTTAAGGCGGCAAAGGAGCAGGGGGTCAAGTTTATCAGACTGTGGTTCACTGACATTCTGGGCTTTCTGAAAAGCTTTGCTATCACTATCCAGGAGCTTGAAGGTGCTCTTGAGGAAGGGATGGGATTTGATGGCTCATCCATACAGGGGTTTACCCGTATTGACGAGAGCGATATGATAGCCATGCCTGACCCAACTACTTTTTGCCTCCTCCCTTGGCGACCAAAAGAACCTGCTGTAGCCAGAATGTTTTGTGATATTTATTGGCCCGGAGGGCAGCCCTTTGAAGGTGACCCAAGATATGTACTCAAGAAGAATCTAAGACGAGCCCGAGACATGGGCTATACCTATTATGTAGGACCTGAGCTTGAGTACTTCTACTTTAAAAGTTCCGAAAGTCCCCAGCAGATAGACCGTGGCGGCTATTTCGACCTGACGCCCCCGGATGTAGCCAGTGACCTGAGGCGGGACACCATTCTTACTCTGGAAGAAATGGGTATTAGCGTAGAATACAGCCATCATGAAGTAGCCCCCAGTCAGCATGAGATAGACCTGCAGTATACCGACGCCTTGACTATGGCGGACAGCGTCATGACTTACCGGGTTGTAGTAAAGCAGATAGCTCAAAATTATGGCGTTTACGCTACTTTCATGCCAAAGCCAATATTTGGAGTTAACGGTAGTGGCATGCATGTCCATATGTCGTTGTTCAAAGGTGATAAGAATGCTTTCTTTGATAAAAATGGTCAATATTATCTCTCCGAGACCGGAAAGTATTTCATGGCTGGGTTACTGAAACATGCCCCTGAAATTACTCTGGTCACGAGTCAATGGGTGAATTCTTATAAGCGTCTTGTGCCTGGGTATGAGGCTCCTGTCTACATTACCTGGGCACGTCGCAACCGCTCAGACCTTGTTCGGGTACCTGAATATAAGCCGGGCAGAGAAAATGCTACCCGGATTGAATATCGCTCTCCTGACCCAGCCTGTAATCCTTACCTTGCCTTTAGCGTCATGCTTGCAGCTGGGTTAGAGGGAATTGAAAAGAAATACGAACTCCCCAAACCCATTGAGGAAAATGTCTTTGAGATGAGTCCTGAGGAGAGGGAAAGAAGAGGCATTGCCATTTTGCCTGGAAGCTTGGCTGAGGCAATTGAATTAACTGAGAAGAGCGAAATAGTGAAAAAGGCATTGGGTGACCATGTCTTCTACACCCTCCTCCAGAATAAGGAAATAGAGTGGGATAATTACCGGACTCAAGTAACCGAATACGAACTTAGTAGGTACTTACCAATCCTGTAAGTCTGTTACGGAATAAGTTGAAATAGTGTCAGCTATGATAGCGTAGCGGGAGAAATCGGAATGCGTAGGCTACGAGTAGGTATGGCTCAAATAAATACCACCGTTGGTGACTTTGAAGGTAACACTGAGAAAATTCTGGAAGCCGTGACCGAAGCTAAGTCTTTGGGAGTTGACCTCATCGCTTTTCCTGAGTTAGCTATTACTGGTTACCCACCGGAAGACCTTCTCCTCAAGCCGCAGTTCATCCAGGAAAATCTGAAATGCCTTGACCAAATCGTTGGGCATTCTTCGGGGCTTACCGTTATTCTTGGTTTTGTTGATGCTAAGGGTGACCTCTACAATGCGGCTGCAATTGTTCACGATGGCAGCCTTGTCGGCGTTTATCACAAGATTTATTTGCCCAACTACGGTGTTTTTGATGAAAACCGCTATTTTCAGGCTGGCAGAGAATGTCCTGTGTACATTATTGCTGGAGTTGGTGTTGGTATTACTATCTGTGAAGACATTTGGTATGAGGCTGGACCAGCCACTGAACAAGCCTTCTCCGGGGCTGAAGTTATAGTAAACGTAAGCGCCTCACCTTACCATTTTGGCAAAGGGAATTTCAGAGAAAGAATGCTCGCCACCCGGGCTTCGGACAATGTAGCTATTATTGCTTACAACAACCTGGTAGGAGGGCAAGACGAGTTAGTCTTTGACGGCAATAGCCTGGTACTGGATGAAAAAGGGCAGCTCATAGCCAGAGGCAAGCAATTTGAGGAAGACCTGATAGTAGCTGACCTCGATGTCGAAGGCGTGTTTCGGACACGCCTGCACGACCCTAGGTGGCGGAAAGATGCCCTCTTGTTGGAAGAGCAACGGTTACCTGAGACCAAAATAGTAGTGTCTGAAGAGTCGGCTGCTGCTCCAAAGCCAGCACTGCCGCAAAGGCAAATTCAAGTACGGGACTTCCCGGGCGAAGTCTATGACGCCTTGGTGCTGGGCACTCACGACTACATTCTCAAAAACGGTATCCAAAAAGTAGTGATTGGTCTTTCTGGGGGCATTGATTCCAGCCTGGTGGCGACTATTGCTGTGGATGCTCTTGGAGCATCAAATGTAATCGGAGTCTCCATGCCTTCAAGGTACTCTTCTCCCGGAAGCAAGTCAGATGCTGCCTCACTGGCGCAGAACCTGGGCATTAAGTTCATGATTATTCCTATTGAAGAAATCTTTCAAGCCTATCTGGCCACTTTGTCTGAAGCCTTTAAAGGTACTGAACCAAATGTAACTGAAGAGAATATTCAAGCACGTATCCGGGGGAATATTCTTATGGCATTATCCAACAAATTTGGCTGGCTCGTTCTCACTACAGGCAATAAGAGTGAAATGGCTACCGGCTACACTACCCTCTACGGTGATATGGCGGGGGGCTTTGCAGTAATAAAGGACGTACCTAAGACCATGGTCTATAAACTCGCCCGATACCGAAACTCCCTTGCCGGTCGTGAACTCATCCCTCGGACCGCTATAGAGAAGGAACCTTCTGCTGAGCTTAAGCCTGAGCAGCTAGATACTGATACCTTGCCGCCATACGAGCTCCTTGACCCCATTCTAACTGCTTATGTAGAAGAGGACAAAAGTGTGGAACAGATTGTTGGCATGGGCTTTGTGGAGGCGGTGGTGCAGCGAGCCGCCCGATTGGTGGATGGCAGTGAGTATAAGCGATGCCAGGCACCGCCAGGAATTAAGATAACTCCCCGAGCCTTCGGTCGAGACCGAAGACTACCCATCACCAATCGGTTCAAAGGATAATAAATGTCTGAGCCTTTTAGCCCTAGCCTAACAATAAGCTCAATAGGCTATTTGCCTTGTAATGTGGAGATGGTATAATGGCGCCAGTTTATCTTAGAGTATTAGAAAAAGTTCGTATGGTACAAGGCGCGAGTTCTGACGCCGAGAGAAAAATTATTACCATTCTCAAGGTCTTAAGCGAGTCTTCTGAACCGTTAGGCTCTATTACCATCGCCCGAGAACTCGAGCGCCGCGGCATTTTTTTGGGCGAGAGAGCGGTTAGATACCACCTGAAAATAACTGATGAGCGAGGTTATACTCAACCCTTAGGTCGTGGCGGCAGAATGCTCACTCCCAGAGGACTTGAAGAGCTGCAATTAGCCCTGGCACCAGACCAGATTGGTTTTATTCTTGACAGGCTTGAACTGTTAGCTTTTCGCACTACATTTGACCCGAAGACACGAACTGGTCAAGTTCCCATAAACACTTCCCTCTTTGATAAAGATAAGTTTGGCAAAGCTCTGACAGCGATGAAAGATGTCTTCAAGGCTGGAATATGTGTCAGTGACCGGGTAGCAACAGCCTCGGCAGGAGCGAAGCTGGGTGATGTCGTTATCCCAAACGGCAAGATAGGTTTTGCCACAGTTTGTAGTGTAGTCGTAAACGGAGTCTTGCTGAAGTCCGGGGTTCCCATGGAATCTAAATTTGGCGGAGTGCTTGAGATTAGGGATGGGAAGCCGAGACGATTTGTAGCTATAATTAATTATGCTGGCACCTCCCTCGACCCTTCTGAGCAATACATCCGTGCTGGGATGACCAGCGTCGGTCTGGCTGCTCGGATGGGAAATGGCAAGATATTGGCTAATTTCCGGGAGATACCAGCTCTGGCAAGGCCATTGGTGGAGACAGATATTGCAGAACTCAAAGAGGCTGGTATCGGTGGTGTCTATGCCTTAGGTAATATCAGCGAGCCAGTTTGCCAGATCGGAGTCGGACTGAACCGCGTGGGGGTTGTACTATTGGGTGGTCTAAACCCCGTGGCTGCTGCAGTAGAAGCTGGGATTGAGGTCGAAAACAGGGCTGAGAGCGG
The DNA here is from genome assembly GCA_964547155.1 of uncultured Dehalococcoidaceae bacterium. Classification (GTDB taxonomy): domain Bacteria; phylum Chloroflexota; class Dehalococcoidia; order GIF9; family DYGU01; genus CAZJMM01. The sequence goes on from CAZJMM010000041.1 coordinate 7,001, forward strand.
CATGATGGAGTTTGGGGAGTTGAGAAGCTTCTGGCAGCTGTAGCTGTGCTGCTGTCTAAAATTGATTTTACATAGTCAGCTATTTCTTTTTGCGCACTGAATGTTTGTTCTGGTGGCGCATATGCTCGCAGCACTGGTGGAAGAAGGCTTCCAGTCGGATATCCTGCCCCGGGTCTTTGCTGCCATCAACGATGTGGTTGAAAACTGGTAGACCGTGTTCCTGGCGGAACTGGTGTAGAAGCATACTGGTAGCGGTGCCGGGCATGCAGCCGAAAGGTATGACATTGACAATTCCGTTAAAGCCGTGTTCAGCATATTCTACCGCCCGTCCCATGCTCAAAATTGCCTCCCCTTCTATCTCACGGTTCAGATAAGCACAGCCACGGTCTAAGATTTCTGGAGTGGGCAGCTCACGGGCAAAATGCTCGATGGCTTTGTCAAAAGGCTTTCTTAACGGCTCAGCAGCCCTCTCCTGGAAGAAAGCGGTAAGTTTCTGCTTAACCCAGTCTTTCCGAGTGCCTTCAGTACGAAGCCAGCTGCGCCGCTGGCGCTGGTACTCAATGTAGTCAATCCATTCTTCAAGGGGCGGCAGTGCACACCGGGTACCAAGGGCTTCCAGTTTGCGAACAATGAAATCATTAGCAAATTGATTGCTGCGGACAAAGATTTCACCAACAACGCCAATTCTTGGTTTAAGAGTGCTCTGGTCAATCTTTACGGCTTCAAAAGCATCTATGACCCGATGGGCGAATTCTTCCAAGCCGTCGCCGTCTTGTTCCGTTTGCTTTACTAATAGCTCCAGCCATTCCTGATAAACGGCATCAGTCTCGCCTCTGTTGACCTCGTAAGGTCGTACTTCCAGAAGCATTTTTTGCATCAGGTCCAGAAGGGTAAATGCACGCCAGGTAAGAAGCCGGAAGTTTCGCCCTAAGGTGGCAACGTGCCGGGTAAAATCTTTGGTCTGGTCGAAGACGAGAATGGGGACTTTTTCCAGACGGAGTTCGTCAAGGACAAGGCGATGTAACTTATTATACTGCCCAAAACGGCAAGGTCCACGAGCACCCGGCATGAAAAAGGCAGCCTGTTCAGGGTCGAAGTCGGGAGAATGAGTTTTTTTGACAATGTCACCGGTGGTGATGATACTGGGGTAGCACTCCTTGCCGCTGGTATATTTTCTACCTAATTCCAGGGTCAATTCGTCCGACATAGGCAGAGCTTCAGCATTAGCCCCGCAACGCCTCATTGATGCCGCTATCACAAAACCGTGGTCTATCATATAGGGTACATATATTTTCCTGCCATTTGTGTATGTGGATACGAAGCTGAATACCTCAATGGGTTTCCTGGTACCACGGGTCTTGGCATTACGGATAGTATCAATGAAAGCTTCACAACGGGTGATAATGCCCACGTCAGCGGAATGCTCGTCAATTTCTATGGTAAGGAAAGGCTTGCCTTCGGTCTCTTTACTGAAGAACTTCAACAGGTATGAGTCAGGTCCGCAGCCAAAGTTAGTTAAATAAAGTCCAAATAGCCGTGGGTCATTGGCAATCATCTCAGCCGCTGCCAGCATTTTCTGTCCGGCTTTCCAGTACATATTAGGATGGACAGAGATAACCTCCTTTGCCATCGACTTGAGGGGTAAAAAGTCTATAGGAATGGCGAGCATGCCCAATTCCCTCAGTTTTTCTGGCAAATTCAGGGTCATACCCGGGTCACAGGTGTTATAGGCTCGTCCGACAATAACGATAGCCTTTTCTTCAGGCTTCAACTGTGCCAGGACTTCTTGCCCCCGCCTTTGCTGCCACTCATTGAAGGAATCGAAGGCTTGGAAGCCAGTCCGGATGGCTTTGTCAATTAAATCAGCCCTGGAGATTCCTGTTTCCCGCGCTAAGCGGCGCAAGACTTTTTTCAGCCAGGGACGACCCCTGTCAGCGTGGAAGACTGGTCTAAGAACCTTCGGTCTTTCACCGCTGAGAGCTTCTTTGATTTTTGTAGAGCTGCTGATGATAAAAGGCAGACTTTGAGTCAGCGGGCAGTTCCAGGACTTGTCAAATTCCTCGTTCAGCTTTTCCATAGTGCACTGAACGGGCAAAAAGAGGAAGTCAAGGTCCTTTTCCAGCAGATTGAGCACGTGCCCATGCGCTGCTTTTATGGGGAAGCAGGGTTCCTCAATGACATTTTCCACACCTTTACGAATAATATGGCGGTTGGTCGGGTCAGAGACTACTACCTGGAAGCCGAGTTCAGTAAAGAAGGCTTTCCATAAGGGGAACAATTCGTGGAAGAACAAAGCTCTGGGGATTCCTACTGTTTTGCCATTGGGATAGTCCGGAATGTCATTGGGATAGGCATTCATTAAGGCTTGGTAGCGCTCGTCAAAAAGGCGCGGGATTTTCAAAGACTGGCGCTTTTGCTTCTTTTCCGGGCTGTCGTATTTGCCACAGCGGGAACCGTAAAAGAGGGGCGTTTCCGTCTCAAAAATTACTTTGTGGACTTCGCATCTGTTGGGGCAGTCCTGGCATTCAAAGGAGGACAGTTCATATTTTCTATCTCTCAGGTCAAAGCCCTGGAAG
>CAZJMM010000042.1:0-2457 GCA_964547155.1 uncultured Dehalococcoidaceae bacterium
CTTCAACACCGGGTTCACTAATAAATACCGGCTGGAGACGTCTCTCCAAAGCCTTATCTTTCTCAATATGCTCTCGGTATTCATCAAGGGTCGTAGCCCCGATACACTGAAGCTCGCCGCGAGCCAAAGCAGGTTTGAGCATATTGCTGGCATCAATAGCACCCTCAGCTGCTCCAGCACCAACCACCGTATGTATCTCGTCAATAAACAGGACTATTTCTCCTCGAGCCTGACGGATTTCATCCAGTACCGCTTTGAGTCTCTCTTCAAATTCGCCACGGAACTTACTGCCAGCTACCAGTGAGCCCATATCTAAAGCAATCACCCTCTTTTCCTTAAGGGAATCTGGGACGTCTCCAGTGACAATTTTCTGGGCTAATCCTTCGGCGATGGCTGTCTTACCAACACCAGCTTCACCAATAATTACTGGATTATTCTTCGTGCGCCGGGTCAGAATCTGGATAACCCGTTTTATCTCATCTTCCCGACCGATTACCGGGTCAAGCTTCCCTTGGCGCGACAGCTCAGTAAGGTCACGCCCATACTTCTCAAGAGAGCGGTATTTGCTCTCAGCCCTCGGGTCAGTAACCCGATGACCACCCCGAATATTATGTAAAGCTTGATAAATTTTCTCCTGGTTAATCCCAAATTCAGACAGAATTCGGGCAGCTTCACCTTTACCCTCGCCAGCAATGGCAACTAACAAATGCTCAGTACCAATAAACTCGTCTTTGAGTCGGTCAGCTTCATATCGAGCATTATCCAGAAGGCGAGCGATCCGGGGAGTAGCATAGATCTGGGTAGCTTCATAAGTCATTTTTGGGGCTGCATCCAAGACTGCTTCCAAACGTGCTCTGATTGCTGTTTCATCCACACCCAATTCCTGCAATATTTCCGAAGTTAACCCCCTTTCCTGCTCCAATAAAGCCAGCAATATATGCTCCACATCCCATTGGCTATGGCGAAAACGCCGGACTATTTCCTGCGAAGCCGCCAGAACTTCTTGAGCTTGCTCTGTAAAATTTTCCGGTCTCATAAGCTCATTATTTTCCATCCAAAGCTATTCTTTGAACGGTATTACCTCCTTTAAAAATCGTTATAAATTTGTTAGCAGGTTTATTATTTAGTAACACCTTTCTCTTGGATAGGTTTCTACTACGCTAAACTTTTGGTTCAATCGGTTTCCGTAAGCGTGCAACCTTCTCTTCCAGTTGTTGAATCTGACGTTGCATGTCGGCTATTCTTTCTACTAAATGAAATACTACCTCCACTCCAGCTAGATTAACCCCCAGGTCATCCATTAAGGTCTTGATTTCACGCAGGCGTTCGATATCAGCTTCTGAGTAATACCGTATCCTACCTTTAGAACGTTGAGGACGAACAAGCCCAAGTTTCTCATAATAGCGTAAGGTATGAGCTTCAATGCCTACTATTCTGGCAGCGATGCTTATCACATACCTGGGTTCTGACTCAGAGAAAGTCATTTATATTATTACCTCATCTCAGGAACATCAATAACTTATTATTCACTTAAAATCTTGACTCCACTAGTATGGACGAAGTATTCGAAGTTGCTCAAAGAGCTTGCGTTCCTCTTGCCTTAACTTAGTGGGTAATACCACCATTACTTTAGCCAAGAGATCACCTCGAGAGGAATCACCCAAATGAGGCATACCTTGCCCAGAGAGACGGAAAACTTTGCCGTTTTGAGTCTCCGGTGGTATCTTGAGAGCCAACTTGCCTTTGAGTGTAGGTACCTCTACTTCACCACCAAGCACAGCTATCACCAAAGGCACCGAAACATCCACATAAAGGTCATCCTCCTTACGTTCAAAGCGGCGGTGAGGCAAGACCTTAACTACCAGGTAAAGGTCACCTTTAGCCCCACCGTAACCTTCTTTACCCTCACCAGCGATACGAATTTTCGAACCGTCCCTTACCCCAGGAGGTACCTTGACTTCAAGCCGCTTTAGTTTTCCTATTCTTCCCGAACTGCCACAAACAGTACACATCTTGTTACCAATCGCGCCAGTGCCACGGCAATTAGGACACAATTCCTCTGTCTGGAACTGAATAGTCCGTTTTGTTCCGTGATAAGCCTCCTCTAAAGTTACTTCAACGGGATGGCTAATATCTTCACCCTGACGAGGTTGTTGCCTTACCCGAGATTTAGCACTAAAACCCTGGAACAAGTTATCAAAAAGACTACCCAAGTCTTCAAATTCAAAAGTAGTGTAAGTACCCCTTCTGCCAAAATCCCATTTTGGCCCTGCCTGAGAGAACTGCTCTGCATATTGCCATTGGTCTCCAAGCCGGTCGTATTTTTGGCGCTTCCCAGGGTCAGAGAGAACCTCATAGGCTTCGTTTATTTCCTTGAACTTAGCCTCAGCCGATTTGTCCCCGGGATTGACGTCAGGATGAAACTTTCGAGCAAGACGACGATATGCCTGCTTTATC
>CAZJMM010000042.1:2467-9468 GCA_964547155.1 uncultured Dehalococcoidaceae bacterium
TGTCAGTAGCATTCTTACCGACCCCTAATATCCGATAATAGTCTTTTCCTGGCATTTCCTTAATCTCCGTCCGATATTATAAACCGTCCGCGGGATGTTGTCAATACTTTTCAAAAATTATTAATAATTTTGTACAAGCAACTTTGACAAAATATTTTAACCTCTACTATAATTAAGTTTGGGTTAGAGCTCCAAGGTAGGTCAAACAAAGCGAAAGAAAGGAGGTGAAGAGATAAGTCTGACACGATGGGAACTATTTCCAGAGCTTATGAGCCTGAGGCAAGCTATGGACGGGCTGCTGGAAGACAGTCTTATTCCACCATCTCGCCTTCCCTCCGCCTTTGGTGAAGCTACCACCACGGCTATTGACATGTATGAGGCTCTTACTGAGGTAGTAATCGAAGCTAATGTGCCCGGGGTTAAGACTGAAGAGCTCCACATCCCGGAAACAGCAATTCTATCAACTGGTTGACGATTCTGGCTGTAGCCCCCCAGAGCACCTTTCCTTTGTATTCATAAAAGTAAGCTGGTAATACGCTGTTATCAATAACCTCATATTCCACTCTGAAGTTATTTTTGCCGCACAAGACTGAAAGAGGAATGGAAAGGATTTCGTCAATTTCTTCAGTACAGATTCTAAAGGGATAAGGATAGGGAATAAGAGCCACGAAAGGAGAGATAGCAAAACTAGTGAGGAGAGTAACAGCGTCGTCTAACTCTCCTAAAATGTCTACGTCTTTGGGTTCTAATCCGATTTCTTCATAGCTTTCCCGAAGTGCCGTATCCAGAAGTGTAGTGTCATCCGGAGCATGAACACCACCAGGGAAGGAAATTTGACCCTTATGATAGGTCACCTTGTCACTCCTCTGAGTGAAAAGGAGATAAAGCTCGTTACCTTGATAGAAAAGGGGTACAAGGACTGCTGCCTGAACCAGATTTGTACTTGCTTTATGCTTCTTATATTTAGAAAGAACTTGCCTTATTCTTTCTCCTGTCAATTTTAAATTAGAACCTTGGTCTTTCATTTAGACAATAATATCACTGTCTCAAAACAAGGGACAAATCGAGCCCTGTCACCAGTTAATATTTATAGTTTTCAGCGGACTTCCAATCTAAAATTTGCCAAGTTAAGCTATGATTAGCTATACTGAAAAGATTAGGGATAATTTAGTATGACCATAAAACGAGATTATTATGAAATACTTGGCGTTCCTCGAGGAGCAACAGACGAGGAAATTAAGAAAGCTTTTCGTCGCTTAGCTTTTCGATACCACCCGGACCGGAATAAACAGTCGGGAGCAGAAGAGAGATTCAAGGAGATTAACGAAGCCTACGAAGTTCTTTCCGACCCGGAGAAGCGTGCCAACTACGACCGATATGGTCAGGCAACAATTCCCGGTTGGCCTGGCTTTGAAGGTTTTGATTTTGGCGGCTTTGGTGATATATTCGAAGCTTTCTTTGGTGGGACTGCTACCACTGCCCAACGCACTCCTCAGAGAGGTACTGATCTACGAACTCGATTAGCTATTTCCTTTGAAGAGGCAGTCTTCGGTAGTGAAAAGGAGGTTGAAGTATGGCGCACGGAACCTTGCTCTTTCTGTCATGGTCTTGGTAGCCAGCCAGGCACCAATCCTCAGAGGTGCCCTAATTGTCAAGGAACCGGACAAATTCACCGAACACAGCAAAGTATCTTTGGACGCTTTACTAACATTACCACCTGTCCACACTGTCACGGACAGGGGACAGTAATCGCTCATCCTTGCTCTCAATGTAAAGGAAACGGTAGAGACAAAGTAAAACGTAAGCTTTCAGTCAATATCCCACCCGGGGTGGATGAAGGTTATCAGCTGCGCTTAGCGGGGGAAGGTGATGCTGGCTTCTACGGTGGAGCACCAGGAAACCTCTACATTATCCTTTCAGTAAGAGCCCATCCCTTTTTTGAACGTGACGGAGATAGCATCATATTTGAACTACCTATCAATTTTGCTCAGGCAGCTCTCGGCTCTGAAATAGAGGTACCTACCTTGGATGGCACTGCTGTATTAAGAATACCAGCCGGTACCCAGCATGGGAAAGTATTTCGATTAAAAGAAAAAGGCGTGCCTCATTTCAATACCAGAGGTCGAGGTGACCAGTTGATTAAGGTAAAAGTGGTTACTCCAACCTCATTAAATGAGAAACAACGACGCCTCCTTGAAGAGTTGGCTAAGACTCTGCCTCATATCAATCCGTCGCAAGAAAAAGAAAGCAGAGAGAACGAAGGGTAAGATCAAAGAGAAATTTTCGGTAACAATCAGGGCTTCAGCTTTGCTATCCGAGCAAAAGCCTCAGCTGGGGGCAGAGCCTCAAAGAGAACACTATAGATAAGGTCTATGATAGGAGTCTGCAATCCTATCTTTCTGGCTAAATTACGAGCAGCAGCTGTAGTGTTGATTCCTTCAGCGACCTCACGAGTAGAAGCCATTATTTCCTTCAGACTACGACCTTTAGCCAAGTCACAACCAACACGGTGGTTCCGACTTAAGGGACTGGAACAAGTAGCTATTAAGTCCCCCAAACCAGCCACTCCATATAGAGTGCTTTTTTCGGCACCTGAAGCGACAGACAGATAAATAATCTCAGTCCAACTTAAAGCAATAAAGGCTGCCTTGGCATTATTGCCCAATCCCAGTCCATCAACCATTCCAGCACCTAAGGCAATAATATTCTTTAAGGCACCTGCTAACTCCACCCCAATGACATCAGTGCTCACCAAGACATTGAAGTTAGGCAGATTTAACAGTCTTTGAGCTTCTTCAGCTACTTCTTGACGAGGAGCTGCCACTATAGAAAATGCGGGCAGACCTTGGGCAATTTCCCGGGAAAGATTAGGACCAGAAAGGACGCACACTTTATCTTGTAAATGAGGGCTTATCTCTTCCTTTAGGATTTCTGACATTCGCTTCCCAGTGTCGAGTTCAAGCCCTTTGGTAGCACTGATCAGCAAAGAGGACTCATCCAGATAGTTTTTGACTTTCCTAACATTCTGCCTAAAACTTTGGGAAGGCACTGCCCAGATAAGCAAATTCGTTCCGGTTACAGCTTCACTTACATTGCTGGTGAAGGAAAGGTAGGTAGGGTTTCTTTTCTTGTTCAGCTCTTCAGCTTCAGCATCGGTTCGTGCCCAAACCTTGACTGTCATGCCATTCTTTGAAAAGAGCCAGCCAAGAGTCTTACCCCAGCTTGTAGTACCAATGATGGTAGTTTTAGTCATTCTTAACTTCAGTACTTGCGGTTGGCTTACAGCTTTAACTTATCTCCCAGGCGGCGTTCTGTACCAGCTCTTAGACGCATAATATTGTCTCGGTGCTGATACAGGACTAAGCCAGCGGCAACTAAACCATAAACCAAATAGGCAGGAGGAAAATGGTTGACAATCGTTAGCGGTGCCATCAAACACCAAGCGCCCAAGGCGCCAAAAATGGAGCCCATGGACATGTACCGCGTTACAAATACCACTAACAGCAAGATTTCAAAGCCGAACAAAGCTGCTGCTGGAGACATGGCTACCATTGTACCAAAGAAAGCAGCCACACCCCTTCCTCCTCGGAATTTCAGGAACACAGGCCAATTATGACCAACTATTACAGCTAAAGCGGTTACCGCTTGTGCCACCTGCCAATGAAGACATACACCCCCCATAGGAAGAACACAGTTGCCAATGATTACTGTAGCTATAGCTACCGCTCCGGCACCCTTGGCAACATCAAGAGCTATAACTAAGATTCCGACCTTTGTCCCAAGAGTTCGCATTACATTAGTGCCGCCGATCTTGCCACTGCCATAGTCTCTAACATCAATCCCACGCATTAATTTCCCAGTCACCACGCCAAAAGGAATCGAACCAATAATATAGCCAAGCACTATAACTGACGAGAATTTGACGGCAAGCATTTCATCAATCATAGCTATCGCCTCACCCCTTTAGTCATTTTACCAGATTTTTTGAAGATTAGATTAATAGGCGTGCCATAAAAGCCGAAGCTACGACGTAACCTATTTTCCAAAAACCTTTTATAGGAAAAGTGCACCAATTTCGGTTCGTTAACTACAAACACAAAACTTGGAGGATTAGTCCTGCTTTGGTAAGCGCTGTAAACTTCCAATCTTCGAGTGCCTCTCCTTGGAAGTTCATGGATAGCCACAGCTTCCTTAACAAACTCGTCAACAGTAGCTTTTTCCAACTGCCTTTGTCTCTCTTGCTTTACCAAAAGTGCTTGCGGCACAAGCTCATCCACACCCTGTTTTAGTTTAGCAGAAACATAAAAAATAGGAATATACGGCATAAATTTGAGTCGTTGCTCAATTAGCTGCTTGGATTCAATTCTCCGTTCTTTGGGTACAAGGTCCCATTTGTTAACGACCAGTATCACTCCCTTAGATGCATCCTTAATGTAACCAGCGATATGAAGGTCCTGAGCTGTAACTGGTTCAGTAGCATCAATAACTAATAAAGCAACATCGCAGCGGTCAATGGCTCGCAAAGCACGTATTACACCATAATATTCAATACCTTGCTCAATACGACCTCGACGTCTGATGCCAGCAGTGTCAATAAGCAAAATCTCCTGACTATCATAATGATAGACAGTGTCTAAGGCATCTCGCGTGGTCCCAGGCACCTGGTCCACCACTGCCCTTTCTTCACCCAAAATAACATTTAGTAGCGTAGATTTGCCCACATTGGGACGCCCAACAATAGCTAATTTTACTCTATCCCATTCCGCTGGAGTAGGTACAGACTCAGGCAGAACTGCAATTATCCCGTCCAGCAATTCATTAATGCCTCGCCCATGATAGGCACTAATGGCTAAAGGAGTACCAATTCCCAAGCGAACAAAATCCGCAACTTGATTTTCTAAACGGAGATTATCGGCTTTATTTGCTATAAGCACTACTGGTTTGCTGGAACGACGCAGTCTCTCAGCTATTTCCCAGTCACTGGGCAATAACCCCTCTTGGACATCAGTCATAAAAACGATGACATCAGCTTCAGCAATAGCTACTTCTACCTGCTCTTTCACCTTCTCTGCTAAAGAAGAGCCTGGTCTCATCTCCAAGCCTCCAGTGTCCACCAGAGTTACCTCTTGTTCAAACAGCAAGGCATCTCCAAAAACTCGGTCTCTTGTTGTCCCGGGCAAGTCTTCTACAATAGCCACGGCTTTACCAAGCAAACGGTTAAACAGGGTTGACTTACCTACATTGGCTCTACCAACAATGGCTATAATAGGTTTCATTATCTCTGCTTACCTCGTCGGCTCCTTGAAACAGCTACCTCCAGCTCTTCAGTCTCAGAGTTACCGAATATCTCCGCCAATAGGGCTTTTTGTAAGTGCAACCTATTTTCAGCTTGGTCAAAGACTGTAGAAGCCGGGCTATCAATCAACCCCTGAGCAATTTCTTCACCGTGATGAGCTGGCATGGGGTGCATTAACAAGACATTTTTTTTAGCCCTTGATAGCAATTCACTATTCACCTGATAACCAGCAAAGGCAACGCGCCGTTGTTCTCTTTCTTTCTCCTGCCCCATACTTGTCCAGACATCGGTGTAAACTATATCTGCATATTTGGCTGCTTCGGTGGGGTCAGTAGTCAACAAAATATAGCTGCCGCTCTGTTGTGCAAACCCTTTGGCAAGTCTGAGGATTTCTTTGTCAACTTCGTAGTCTGGCGGGGATGCAATACAAAAGTTTAGTCCAGTAAGAGAAGCTGCCAAGAGTAAGCTGTGGGCTACGTTATTGCCATCACCGATGAAAGCTAAAGTTAAACCCCGAAGCCTGCCTCGCTTTTCGTAGATAGTCAGAATATCAGCCAAAGCCTGGCAGGGGTGCTCTAAATCAGAAAGAGCGTTGATTACTGGCACTGTGGCATATTGAGCCAAAGTTTCCAAAGTTTTGTGAGAGTAAGTTCGAGCTACTATACCATCGACATAGCGACTGAGGACTCGAGCCACATCAGAAACAGGTTCTCGTTTTCCCAGTCCGACTTCCTCAGGAGACAAATACAAAGCATAACCCCCAAGGCAATTAATAGCCACTTCAAAGCTCACTCGGGTTCGTAAAGAAGGCTTTTCGAAGACGAGAGCAAGCACTTTCCCAGAAAGGGGAACGGATGTTGCCTCTTTCTTTTTCCACTCTATGGCTTTGTGTATAAGTCGCTCGATGTCCTTGGGGCTAAGGTCAGCAACTGATAATAAATCCTTATGTTTCAACCCACCCCCCATTTAGGTGATTTTCAGTATAGCACGCCTGTCAAGATGATGTATAATGAGGCAAGAGATGAGTCAAGATAAGCCCCTGCTGTTACTTTTCGACGGTAATGCCCTGGTACATCGAGCTTTTCATGCTTTACCACCGTTGACCGTGTCCAAAACTGGTGAGATGGTCAATGCCGTTTACGGCTTTATAAATACGCTTTTGAAGGTATTCACTGAACTTAAACCTACGTACTGGGCTATAGCCTTCGACCGCCCCGGACCCACCTTCAGACACCAGATGTTCGAACGCTACAAGGCTCAGCGTCCCAGGACGCCTGAAGAATTGGTTGCCCAACTTGAGCGAGTCCACCAAGTAAGTGAAGCTTTCAGGATCCCTGCCTTTGAAATTGATGGCTATGAGGCTGACGATGTCCTGGCTACTCTAAGCCGTCAGGCAGATGAGCAAGGTATAGAGACTATCATTGTCACTGGAGACACAGATGTCCTCCAATCAGTGTCTCCGCGGGTGAAAGTGTTAGCCCCGAGACGCAGTTTCAGCGACACTGTCCTCTACGATGAAGCCGGTGTTAAAGAAAAGTTCGACTTAGCTCCAGAGCAACTGGTGGATTTTAAAGCCCTCACCGGTGACCCATCAGACAATATCCCCGGCATTCCCGGCATCGGTGAAAAGACAGCCACAAAGCTTATCAAGCAATTCGGTAGCCTCCAAGGAATTTATAGCCATATTGATGACATAGTTCCAGAA
>CAZJMM010000043.1:0-9290 GCA_964547155.1 uncultured Dehalococcoidaceae bacterium
CAATGACCTTGAATTTACTATGGAGCTTACCAACAATTTTGTGCTTACTGTCCCCGGTGTTGCCTTTGGAACGCCGGGCTACTTCCGCATCGCTTACTGTGTCGAAGATAGGGTTATTGAAGGTTCCTTGGACGGCTTTAGAAAGACGGCTCAGAAATACGGCTTGCGCTGAAGCAGGAACTTACTGCTTAGTGTGATTCTTAGCCTTTCCCTTTCGGCTCTCTAACCGGCGCAGTGTTTCTTCAGTACTGCCGAAATGATGGGCAATTTCGTGGCGGACTACTTCCTGAATGGCTGCCTTAATTTCCTTATCTGAGCTACATTGAGCTTCTATTGGCTTTTGGAAGACAGTTATTCTGTCAGGCAGGACCATCCCATAGCTAACGCCTCTTTTTGTCTGCGGTATGCCTTCGTAAAGACCTAATAGCTGGTTCGGATGCCTCAGCTTCATCTGTCGGAGTTGCCTTGGCGTAGGGTAGTCTTCGACAACTACATCAACGTTTTCCAATTTGCTCTGAAACTCCGGCGCTAAATCTTCTAACGCTTTAACTACCAAGGCTTCGAATTTATCTCTGTCCATTCTGTAAACTCTTGACAAAGGTAAGCTATTCCTTCACTATGATTGGTCAGGATTTGGTGCTGCTATTATAGCTGGCTACCGGGTGATGCTCAATGAGAGCTAAGGGCAATAAGAGACAAATGTTTAAAAAATGCGCTCTTTTGCTGTTGTTGGTGCTACTCTTGGTAAGTTGTCGCCAGGAGATTGAGACCAAGCCACCTGGACCCTCAGAGCCGGAGGTTATACCACCGGCACGCCCCACAGCCGATTTCAGTGCTACACCCACCGAGGGTGCTGTCCCCCTAACGGTCACATTCCATGACCAGTCTGAAGGTGATATCACTCAATGGAACTGGGACTTCGGTGATGGAAAATCCAGCAGTGAGCAGCAGCCAGTTCATACTTATACTTCGGTAGGAACATTTAGCATTTCTCTGACTGTAACCGGTCCCAACGGCGATGGCTTTTTGAAAAGGGCTGATTATGTTGACGTTACTCCTGAGGTTATTTCTTGGGAGGAGGCGCTAAACTATGTTGGGCAGACCAAAGCTGTTGAAGGAGTTGTGGTTGGTGCTAAGTATGCTTCTACTTCTAAAGGGCGACCAACTTTTTTGAATATTGGCAAGCCATACCCGGAACCAGGACGGTTTACAGTTCTTATCTGGGGAACTGAGCGGAAAAAGTTTGAACTGGAATTTCCTCCTAACCCCGAGAGCTATTTCTTAAATAAACGTGTCCAGGTGACCGGTCTGATTGAGGAATATAAAGGCGATGCCGAGATTATTTTGAATGACCCGTCCAAGATTAAAGTGGTAAAGTAACAACTTCAAAAGCGATAACAAGGTTCTCTTTGGCGTATATCCACATTTTGTGTGTCTTGCATAGAGTGACTCTCAACTAATAGCTCAAAGGGCGTTTCGTAGCCTCTTCTGTGTATAGGCTCGCAGATTTTAGTTGACACTGTATCATAAGCGTCTTATAATGCCCGATTCATCCGAAAGGAGCAGTGCATGAAAAAGTTCGGTTTAGTTATAAGTGTTCTGGCATTAATTTCGATTATCTTTACGGTTTCCTGCATAAGTAAGGATTACCAGGTTACAGAGACCTACAGCGAGACAGAATATAAGACCGAGTACAAAACAGAATCTTACACTGCAACTGAGGATGTAGTAACTAATGCCTCCGGTCGGGACACGCTTATACCAAAGCTGCAGTGGCATGACGAAAGATTACCGCAAGGGTCCATCGTCAAAATTCCAAGCAGCTTCCTGTACCTTGGCTACGAGCTTCCTGAGTACGATACGAGCAAATTGGAATTTGCCTTTTACACCCCTGTTGACTGCACTTTTGATGTTTACGATGTTGGTCAGGTTGGACATATAACTAAATTTGAACTATCTCTGGGTGGTCGTGGCATTTCCTGGAATCCGGCTTTCTCTGTATGGAAAGATAAGGTCAATTCTCAGTTAGCTGTTGCCAAACTCATCTCTTCTACAGAAGGTTTCGGTGGTCATAGAGGAGCATTTACGGTTGATATTACGGGAGTAACAGAGCTTGCGCTGATAATCTCGAGCTATCAGGCGGTTGGTAGCTCCCTTGAGAGATGGGTAGAAGTGGATACCCAGTTGGTATGGACTGACAAGGTAACTGAGACGAAGACGGTAACCAAAGAAAGGCAAGTCCCCTACGAGGTACCATACCAAGTCGAGAAGCAGCGTGTAGTTACCAAGACAAAGAAAGTACCCTTCTGGGAGCTTATCTTTGGGGAAGATTAATACCGCACAACTAAAAGACAAACAAATCGAGCCCGCCTAGCATGTTCATTACAGCTCCACTCATATACCGAGCTTTGTCTGATACCAGATAGGCCACAGCGTCGGCAATCTCCTGCGGCTCGACCGAACGACGTGTGAGTATCCTTTTCTCTAGCTTCTGGCGCACTTCATCATCAAGTGGGGCATCAGTTTTAGCTATACCAACGAGCACAGCATTACTGGTAATATTATACCTTGCCCCCTCAAGGGCGACTGATTTAGTCAGACCAATGATTCCAGCTTTTGCGGCACCATAGCTAGTCTGACCATATCCTCCCATGACTCCAGCCACCGATGTAATATTCACAATCCGCCCCCAATTGTTGGCGCACATATCATCCCAGGTCGCTTTAATGCAGTGGAAAGCAGAGAAGAGGGTGGTATATAAAGCCTTATGCCATACATCCATCGAAGTCTTGCTTATAGTAATAAACTGCCCCATCTGTGCCGCATTGTTCACTAATATACTAACGGCTCCCAAATTATTCTTAATTTCAGCAACTCCCCCTTTTACATCTTCAAAGTCTTCTACGTTCATTCTTACCGCAAACGACTTTCTGCCCAGTTGCTCTATTTCCTCAGCTACTTGCTGTGCCCCTTCAAAATGGCTCCAGCCGCTGACAGCAACATCGGCTCCTTCTTTCGCCAGAGTAAAGGCAATTGCCCTACCGATTCCCCGCGGTCTTGATGCCCCAGTGACAAATGCAATCTTTCCTTCTAACGACATCTCTCTCCTCCTTTAACTAACTTACCGCTATTTTAGCATTATTTTGCAGCCGCTTATTCTACTGGCTCAAAGGCATAATAAACCCTATCACATATCTTAGTTTCCTTCTTAACCTCCATGGGATGTACAGGAACTTCATAGACCACAAGCTTAACTTCATCACCTTCTTTGAGCTCACCTTGAGCGCAATTTACGATGCGAACCAGCAGGTGCTTTAACGGGCTATTCTTACCAAAGTCAAGCCAGGCAATGATTAACGGCGAAGGAAAACCAAGAGGAGCACCAGCTTGGGTCTCGGTGAAAGTAACCTCGTGGTCTCTTTCGCTGTCCTTTAGATTGATACTCTTAAGTAATAATAAGAATGGCTGCGGAGCGGTTTGAACCTGTAACCAGGGCTTATGAGAATCCTGACCTAAAATGCGGAGGCCGCTTGCTTCCCTAGTGGCTGCTAAGACATCCGTGAACAAACTCTCACACGCTTATCTGCGCTTTATCACAAGTCTTGGTCTCGTCGCCCCCGTAGAATCTATAGGTATCCCGACCTTGCTCCTTAGCCCAGTACATGGCAGTGTCAGAATGCTTCAATAAGCTTTCAATATCTTTCCCATCCTCGGGGTAAACAGCAATGCCGATACTGGTTGTGCTATGGAGCTGGTAGCCACCAAAAACAAATGGCTCTCTAAAGGCATCTAAGATTCTTTGGGCTAACTTAGCAGCATCGGTTGCCAGGGAGATTTGTGGTAGCACCAAAACGAACTCATCTCCACCTATACGGGCAACCGTATCGCTCTTACGCGTAATACTTGTCAATCGCTCTCCCGCAGCTTTCAGTAACTGGTCACCGACACTGTGTCCCATAGTATCATTAATAGCCTTAAATTGGTCTAAATCAAGCATCAGTACGGCTAGTCTGTTACCACTGCGCCGTGCCAGAGCCCACGCCATCGTAAGACGGTCATTCAATAATATTCTGTTAGGCAGGCCAGTTAACGGGTCGTGGGTAGCCATTTCAGCAAGTTTTTGCTCGAACTGCTTACGCTCGGTAACATCACGGCTAATTGACCGAAAACCGATAATCCTTCCCTCCTTGTTTCGCAAAGGAGAAACTGAGCTTTCTAAAAATAGTTGTGTTCCATCTTTTCTAATGATTGCAAAAGGATATGATTTTAGTGGCTCGCCTGTCCGGTAGACTTTATTCCAGGCCTTATACACGCTCTTCACATCCTCTTTAGATACGCAGAAGCGATAGTTCATTCCGATTAATTCTTCTTCGGAGTACCCGAATTGACGACAAGCAGCTTTATTGACGAAGGTTAAGTTACCAGCGAGGTCTGCCTCATAGTAGCCTTCTTCTATCTCCTCCAGTATGGTCCGATATTTCTGCTCCGATTTTGCCAGGGCTTCTTCCAACCTTTTGTGTTCGGTGATGTCCATAAAGCTTCCTACGGCGGTCCGTTTTCCCCTGTACTCAGTTGAGGCGAGTCTCTCTAAAACCCACATTACCTCGCCATTCTTTTTTATAAATCTGTACTCATAGGGCAGCAGGCACTGTCCTTTCAGGCTTTTTATCGCCTTCTTTCTGACTGTTTCTCTATCCTCAGGATGAACCAGGTCGAGAGAGTACACACCTCGCAGTTCCTGCTCTGTATAGCCTGTTAGCTCCTGGAACAATGAGTTAACATACTGAAATCTTCTATCTTGGACAATGTAAATCCCTGTTCCGGCACAACGCATCAAAGCTTGAGCTAGTTCTGCCGAATCATCTATACTGGATTTGTTTTGTTTACCTGTCTTTCCCATTAGATTATCATCCACGTTCTCTCGATAACTTATCGCTGAATCCAGCCTAATTTAGTATATTGCCGCTCCCAGCTACAGTGAATAGCCTATTGGTAACTGTATGTGTAGCAAAAAAGTACTGCGGACTATTAGTAAGGTCTCTAGGCTGTATTTGCTTCGCTTCGACCTTTTAGTAGAGGTTCTTGGTCAAGAGCAATGCAGTCATATCGATAATGGCAGGGGGTAGATTTGAACCGCCGACCAAGGGCTTACGAGTTCCAGTCTCCGGTGTTCTCCTCTACTTTATCTACGTTTTATCTTCGGTATCCTCTAATTACTGATTTTCTTGGAAAAATGTATGTCTTTACCTGGCCAAGCACAGGCAGAGCCACCACCTCCGATATTACCGTCTTCCCTTATTATGATAATGTTAGGCTCGGGTGGGCAATTTCTCACTAATATTGGATTATTAAAGGTCATTCCTCCAATTGATAGGTTATCATTCTCGATGTCAAGAACCTCCATGCGGGTTGACCCAATATTGGACGGGCATCCGGCTGGCCAGTCTTGCTTATTTCTCGGCACAAACGTAGTAACTACTTGAGAGCCGTCTTGTAATTTTATTGTTATGGTGTTCGATTCGCGTTCGACAATTAATTTTTCGATTCCACTTATTGTTAATCCATTGGACTCACTGTGAACATCGATAGCCGCGTATTCGCCCGGTTCGACTTCAGCCCACCTATCAATTGAGCATCCTAATGGAATACCCATAATTGCCACCATGAGCACGCCCATAATTATCCTTTTCATAGTTTTCTCATTCATCTCCTTAACCTTCTAATATGAAGATAAAAGAAAGTTTGCTAAAGGTCAAGACGAAGGGATTAAAATAATGAATATCCTAAAAATAATCAAATCGGTAATAATTACGGAAGGTCTTATTTGAAGTGAAGGATTAAAAATCCCTTATATAAAATAAAGCTGGTTAACCTATTTGAGCCTCACTCGATTTGTGGTACCCCTCGTTACCTTGGGACAACACTACCAGAGCAATGCTAACTTAGAAAGTGGTACAATAACTTGGGAGTAGGTCAATGGCTGAAGAACTACAAGTGCAAGAAATCAAAGGGGCATTAGTATCTTTTCTAGGGATTTTCACCGAGTATGCCGATGAGATTTTTAGCGAAAGACCACGACATGAACGCCTAGACGAACTTCGTACCCAATTGCAGTTGCAGGAACCCCAAATCACTCATTACCTGCTTCAAATACTGGGTAATGCCATATTTGAAGTTGGGTCCGCTTCCAATAGGCAACAGATAGCCCTGAAAGGTTTATTATCTACCGCTTTGCTCGGTGGGAACAACGAACTTGCGTTTAATTTTGTGGGCTATAATGCAGCTGTCACATCCAGTTTAAACAAAGCGATTGGTACGCTTGAAGCTGACCTTTGGCCACCAAAGGAACCCAAACCTGTCCTCACTATAAGCGACAGCATGCTGAGGGACCGGTGCTATGATTTACTATCGGCGCCTGGTAATTACGATAGGGTGATTCGCGAGGCAACCACAGTATTAGAGGATCGGATACGCAACAAATGCCCGTACAATATTTTATCCCGTTTCATACCACATGTAGCTGACCAGACCGGTGAGAACCTGATTATCAAACTGTTTAATCCTGATAATCCCATACTGTCTATTAGCAGCGAAAGACCCAAGCGTCTGGCATTTCAAAGAATATTGTTGGGTGTTTTTTCTTACCTGAGAAACCCTTACCACCATAAGCTCGATCCTCGCACAGAGTGGTCGTGGGCCTGGTCTACTGTTGCATTAATCGATAGGTTACTGGCTGAGATTGAGGGTTGTGTGGTCACACAATAAGTCATCAATATGCTACTGTGATCAGCCCCCGGAAACCACATGAAAGGTAAGCAATATATGACCTCAAGAAGGTATGGGGAAATCTCAAAATAAAAATAAATTCAATAATTTGGAGACAGGTCAATCTGATATCAGCGGCATCAGTTGTTGCTTAATCTGGTGTATTGCCTATGCTGATGACTGCCTGGGGGGTGTGGGATGAGGGTATGTTTGTGGTGTTTTGGATACTTTCTTGCTCGCCAGAGGTTAATTTAGTCTTAAAGTGACATCCTAAATCGATTGCCGATGCTTGAATAAGCATATTGCCAGCAACGAAACCTATCTCTAAATCAGCAAACTCCTGTCCTACGGAAGAAGACTCAAGGCAAAGTATGACATAGCACGGCGCCTGAGGTAAACCACTGACGGCAGATCGTAGGCTATTCCTGACATCAGCAGGATTTATCCGTTCGATTCTATGGTCCCTCGTGGTCAAGTCTGTGCTTGGATTTCTATTGTGGTAACGATAGACGCCGTTTTCATCTGCCAGGTAGATCGTACCTGTCAAATAATAATTAGCCATGGCTGAAGGAACTGTTAAGCCCATTCTGCCATTTGAGGTTGCATGCGGGGTGCAGCCATATCCTGCCCATAGAATCTGGGAGATTTGCTGTTTTGCTAGATTCGTTTGATCAAAGTTGGCAGTGTATTTTAGATTAGCCAACACTGTTTCAAGTTCGTTATCCCCTGTAGTTTTAGGGTCTGGGAGCCAACCGTCCTCACCTTCTGGCACAGAAGAATGCGCTACCAGTTCGGAGGTTAGTCCTCTGACTTCTTGTACTCCGAAATGTAACTTTGTCCTCATCGGGCAGCTCGCCACTGGCAATTCGGTGCTCTCCCAGAGAGAAACAGACGCAAGTATTGCCGGCATATACGAAACACCAGCATCAAAAGCAAGCTCTCTCTCATAACTAATTACAAAAGCACCTGCATCCGCGATTTCACTTGAATACCAGCTAAGCGAGTGTTTGCTCGAGTTGTACAAATATGTCGCAGTCGGTGTAGCGACATAAATATCCCTGTAAGCCCCTGTGACTGGAGCCTTTCCAGCAGCCCACAAAACATTACTTAGCTGCTGGTCATTAGCAGTACCACTGAGGTTGTGCTCTGAATATCTGCTGTTTAAGCAGATCTCCACAGATTTTCCGGTGAAGATTGGCTCAGGGAGAGAACGTTCAGATTCAGCAGCTGGTAAGGAAGGTGTTGGTATTGGCTCGGTTGGACCTGGAGCAGGGGGCATAAGGCAACTACTAAATAGAATAGTGATGACAATTAGGACTGGTGCCAGTAGCGTTTTTTTATTTGAATTCATCTTAAGGGTTCAGTCAACAGCATCAATATAGCAAGATTCCAATCACAAAATCAATGACGTGTCCCCAACGATACCTAAATTTAAATATTCCCTTTATATTAACTAAACCTCAATTGTTCTTTTTCGTTTTATGTTTAAGGAAAAGCTATTAAATAACCAAAGGAGGTGGTGCGTTCTGGAAGTAACGGCTAATCAGCATCAGTTTTTTTCTATGTCTTGTGACATGGAGGGGGTGTAAAAGTGTCAACGAGATACTTGCTTGTTCTTTGCTTTAATTCAAGAGGATAGTACTATAGTACTAATCTGAGGTATGACTTTCGTACTAATCTAGAGTAGGACTTTTGGGGTATGGAAAATATGCTTTGGAGACTTATAATTGAATATGAAGATATTAAATAGAGAGGAGGACAAATTGTGAAGAAATTAACCTTACCATTTTCAGGGACAGTAATAGCATTAATTCTCTGCCTGTTACCTGTGGGCCTGGTTCTAGCTGATCCAGGCGTTACACTTGATATGCTAATTTCGGTAGACGACGGGGCAACTTGGGAGGACGCTCCTGTGGCACCCGGAGCAATTACCACAGAAGGAGAGGATATTTTCTTCCAGTATACAATAACTAATACAGGAGACAGTGCGTTCGACTATACACTAAATGATTTGCTTTTATATTCAGCATCAGGGACCCTGGCTCCCTCTGAAGTAATCACGTTAGAGTCAGCAGCACAAACAGCGCTTAGCGGCCAGAATTCTAATATTGCTACTGTTGTAGCCTCAGGAACTGACCAGCAAGGAGCTCCATTCGAAATTACAGCAGAAGATACCGTTTATTATTATGGCATCCCTCTGCCTACCGAGGTCGTGATTGATATCAAGCCCGGAAGTGATCCCAATAGCATCAACCTACACTCGCGGGGTGTGACACCAGTTGCGTTATTGTCAGTGGCAGATGAATTTGATGCAACAACCATTGACGTGTCTGCGATTAACTTCGCAGGAGCATCACCAGTACATTGGGCAATTGAAGACGTAAATGGTGATGGCATAGATGACATGATCCTACATTTTAAGACGCAGGAACTTGAACTCGATGAGAGTAGTACAGAGGCAACGCTTGATGTCACCTCCCTTGACGAAGTAATAGGTGAGAATGTAGTCAGTTTTACTGGCTCAG
>CAZJMM010000044.1:0-9232 GCA_964547155.1 uncultured Dehalococcoidaceae bacterium
GGCAGCGTCAGATGTGTATAAGAGACAGTTATATTAATGAAGACGTGGATGTCGAAGAGAGCGTCCGTCTCAAGTACAGGTACCTTTACCTTAGACGGGAAAGGATGAAGCAGAATATCATCCTCAGACATAAAGTTATCAAATTTATGCGCGATTTTTTGGATGCTAAAGGCTTCATTGAAATTGAGACCCCTATTCTGATTAAAAGCACACCAGAGGGAGCTCGAGACTATCTTGTGCCCAGCCGGATGTATCCGGGTAAGTTCTATGCGCTGCCTCAATCGCCCCAGCAACTTAAACAATTGCTGATGGTGGCTGGCTTCGAGAAGTATTTCCAGATAGCTCGCTGCTTCAGGGATGAGGACTTGAGAGCTGACCGTCAACCTGAATTTACCCAGCTCGACCTGGAGATGAGTTTTGTTGGTGAAGAAGATATCCTGCAACTCCTCGAAGAACTTTTCACTTCTCTGGTGGAGACACTAACACCGGAGAAGCGCATGTTGAAACCTTTCCCTCGATTTTCTTATGCCCGAACTATGGAGCTTTATGGAACTGACAAACCAGATATCCGTTTTGGTCTCGAAATTAGAGATATATCCGATATTGTTACCAAATCTGACTTCGCTATCTTCCGCTCTACTTTACAGGAAGGGGGCAAAATCAGAGGTATATGTGCACCAGCTTGTGCTGGTTATTCCAAACACCAGCTTGAAGAACTAACTGATTTGGTGAAAGATCAGGGGGCTAAAGGACTTATTACCATGCCGGTGAGTGTAGATAGCAGTAGTCAGGACTCTGTGACCATAGACAAAGCTAAATCCGTAGCTGGCAAATATCTGACTACTGCTGAAATCCAGGGGATAGTTAGCAAGTTTGGGGCTAAGCCTGGGGACTTGTTGCTAATCTTAGCCGGGCAGCCAAAAGTTGTCGAGAAAGCTCTCGATGAACTGCGGCGAGAGATGGGGAAACGGCTTAACCTGATTGACCCGAATCTGTTAGCCTTTGTTTTTATCGTCGATTATCCTCTTTTTGAGTGGAATGAAGAGACAAAACACTGGGAGCCGATGCATCATCCTTTCACTGCTCCCAGGGAGGAAGACGTACCTTTACTGGATACAGACCCGGCTCGAGTGCAGGCGCGGCATTATGATATTGTCTGCAATGGGAGTGAGCTTTCCAGCGGGAGCATTAGAATCCATACCAGAGAGCTTCAAGAGAAAGTATTTTATCTCTTAGGTTACAGCCAAACAGAGATAGAAAAACGTTTCGGGCACCTTTTAGAGGCTTTTGAATATGGGGCACCGCCTCACGGCGGCATTGCCCCGGGTATCGACCGCATAGTGATGCTGCTGGCGGGTGAAGAGAGCCTCAGGGAGGTCATTGCCTTTCCTAAAAATCAGAGTGCCCTTGACTTGATGGTTGATGCGCCATCGTCGGTCCCAAAACAGCAATTAGATGAATTACACCTCCAATTAAAGAAAGAGAAGAGCACTTAGTATCGTTTGGCTCTTTACCTGGGTGCTGCCTTCAGGTTTTCTATCAGAACTCATCAAAATGTTATAATACTGATACTCAAATGAAGCTATTGACTGAAAAGATTGAAAATAGTCAGGCTATTCTCCAGATGGAAGTGGAAGCTGAAGAATTGGATGTGTCTATGGAGGAAGCCTATCGTCGTTTGCTTCCCAGAGTATCCATACCTGGTTTTAGAAAAGGAAAGGCACCGCGCAGCCTCGTAGAGCAGCATGTGGGTAAAGGGACCTTGCTGCAGGAAGCTCTAGCTCAACTAATTCCTCATGCTCTCGACAAGATGCTTAAGTCTCGGTCCCTTGAAGCTATTACTGAACCTGAAATAAAAGTTATTCAGACTGATCCGGTGACTGTTGAAGCTGTGGTGTCTTTATACCCAACGGTTAAATTAGGAGATTATAAAGGAATAAGGTTAGAGCCCGAGCCTGTTGAATTTGGCGGTGATAATATTGAGGCAGTAATGAACCAAGCGCGGGAACAACAAGGGTCGAGAGTGCCTGTGGAGCGTCCGGTTCAGTATGGCGACTTACTGACGGTGAGTATTGAGGGTACTACGGAAGGGAAGACCTTCTTAAAGCATAAAGACATATCTTATGAAGTAATCAAAGATTCACCAGTGCCGTTACCAGGGTTTGCTGAAAGACTGGTTAGTATGGAGAAGAATAAAGAGCAGAGCTTTCGGCTATCTTTTCCCCCTGACCATGAAGTAAAAGAACTTGCCGGAAAAGAATTTTCGTTTAAAGTAAATATCAGTGAAATAAAAGAGAGAAAGTTGCCTGAACTTAACGACGAATTTGCCAAAAGCCTGGGTCACGAAAACCTGGATTCAATGCGAGAGCATGTGAGAGCTCAATTAAAAGTCAGGACTGAAGAGCTAAGTCGCCGGCGATTTGAGCACAAGATGATTGAGGCTGTGGCTCAGCTTTGTGAAGTAAATTACCCGCCGATATTGGTTGAAAGAGAAATAGATAGGCTCCTTGATGAGGAGGCAAGTAATTTCAAAGACGGTATCAAGGGATTGGAAGCATACTTGAAAAATGTTTCTAAAACCCCAGCAGAGCATAGGGAGGAGTTACGCCCAATAGCTATCCGTCGCCTGGTTGAGGCTTTAGTCTTAGATAAGATAGCTAAAGAGGAGAAACTCGAGGTCAGTACTGGGGAGATTGAGGAGGAAATAAGTAAACTGACTAAAGAGGCTGGTAGCCAGGGAGAGGAATTGCAAAAAGTTTTGGCTTCGCCACAGGTCCGTCATTCTATAGAGCACCATTTGCTTAATCGGAAAACTATTGATAGACTGGTTGATATAGCTGAAGGAAAAGTTTAACTAAGGCTTAAGAAAAAGGAGGCAATAAATGAACCAATTGCCACAAAACATAATTCCAATGGTAATTGAAAGTACCTCAAGAGGTGAGAGAGCTTTTGATATTTATTCATTGCTGCTGAAGGAGCGTATTGTCTTTTTAGGTACGCCTATAAACGATCAGGTAGCCAATTTAATCATTGCCCAGCTACTCTTTCTGGAGCGGGAAGACTCGGAGAAGGATATAAACCTTTATATTCATTGTCCCGGTGGTATCATCAGTTCTGGGCTAGCTATCTATGATACGATGCAGCTAATTCGCCCTGATGTTTCCACTATCTGTGTTGGGCTGGCAGCGAGCATGGGCACACTTCTTCTCTGTGCTGGAACTAAGGGTAAACGATATGCTCTGCCCAATGCCACCATACATCTTCATCAGGCGGTTGGTGGTGCCCAGGGACAGGCTGCTGATATTGAAATTGCCGCCCGAGAAATCATGAGAATACAGGAAATAATTCGGGGCATTCTGGCTAAGCACACCGGTCAGCCCATTGATAAAATCATTCACGATACTGACCGTGATTTTTATCTCAGTGCTGAACAAGCCGTGGAATATGGCATTGTAGATGAAATTCTTGCGGGATCACAGGGTAAAAAGTAGAGGCTTAGCGCTATAATTTTTCTCCACAATACCGGAAATAACTTTCGGAAAGCTGATTTAGGTCTGGCAGTCCCTGACGGGCACCAGCCCTGGTGATAACGAAGCGAGCCATCAAATCCCCTAGTATTCCGCATTCCCTGAGTTCTTTCCCTTTCAGAGTACCGAAAAGGAAGCCAGCGGCAAAGGCATCACCAGCGCCAGTAGTCTCCGCAAGTGGCGATGATTCTCTGCTTTTACTCTCAGTCTGGTACGTCTGCTTGCCATCGAAAATATAGCTGGTTATGACTTTATCCCCTTCCAAAGCTAACCCTTTGCCCAAGGTGATCACTATAATTTGGCAGCCATATCTTATGCATTCCTCGGCTCCGTCTCTAAAATTCTTTCCGGTGAGTAGTTCGATTTCTTCCCGGTTTAGGAAGAGAATGTGCGTTTTTTGTAGTAGAGGAGCTAAAGTACCTAGTCCTTTTTTAGTGTAAAGCATACCGGGCGCTAAAGTAATTGTAACCGAGTTTGCTTTTTCTTCAACTAAATTGACTTGAATTTTGAATTGTTCCTCATCTACAAAAGAGGAGAGGTGCACTGCCTGAGCTTGGTTTACATAATGTAAATCTACCTGATTTTGTTTAAGCTGACTATTGGCACCCGGTGAGACATAAAGAGAGCGTCTACCTAATTTATCGCTTAAGCATAATACTGAACCAGTCTTCGTGCCTTTCTCAACACGAACCTGACTAGTATCTACCCCAACAGCTTTGAAATCTTTAAGTAATAAGTTGCCATTTTCGTCATCGCTGACTGCCCCGATAAAACCTGTCCGTACACCAAGTTTTGCCAGACCATAGATGGTATTGGCGGCTGAACCGCCTGGAAGAGCCATGAATTCCTCGACCAAGTCTTCGCCATCAGTGACAATTTGTCCGACTCGGTACAAATAGTCAACATTCATAGCCCCAAATCCAATTACTCCTAACTTCGGCATAATTAACTCATCCTAATTTAGCTGCTTCTTCTCTCACCAGCCGGCGGATTCTTTTGTGTACACTGAGGGCTTGGCTAAAGTCCTCGACTCCCGATAGCCAATGGTAATTACCTCTATTACCCGGACTTTCTTTTTGTTCTTTGTCTTTCACCCAGGTTTCTACCGCCGGGTGTTTGCCTTCTCGCCATACCTCTAAAACTTCCCAGAGGTCGCTAAGATGGGTGGAAGCTAAACCTATAGTAGAGTAGGGCAGGGCATATTCATTAGCGTTAAAAGCAATGGCTAAACCACCGGCTTGATTAACAGTTTGCAGCATTTTGAAGTCAGTAATACTATCGCCGACCACTACCCATTGAGATAGTGCTTCACCTTCAATTTGGGCAAAGCATTTTAATGCTTCTACCTTCCGTTGCCCACCCACCGGTTTTACCTGCTCCACCAAATCACCTAAATTGGTACCCGGGAGTTCTTGCCAGAAAAAACGGTCGAGGTGTCCCTTTATATTCTCATCGTTGGTTACTGGCTCTAAGTTTAGAATAACCGCCTCTATTCGCTGCACAGGAATGTAGCCTTTATCATTTAACCTTCTAGCGAACTGGTCCAGAGGGAAAGAAGTGCAGCTAACATTTTGGCGAGGAATGTTTAGCCGTCCCGTGATTCGCAATGCATACTGTTCGTAACTCGTACTAATACAGAAAACCTTCCAATTATCTACGGTCAACTGGGTTATTAACTCTGTCGCTCCCAAGGTTAAGCTTGCCTTTTCTGCCAGAGCCACAATATCCTGTTCCTTTATCTGGTGACAAGCAAGGAAAGGAACAATGAGAGCCAAGGTATCTCCAGGCTCATAATCTAGTCTGCCTTCTAAAGTTAATAGGTCGTCGTACCGGCTGATAATTTCAAAGATTTTGCCGCCGGCGGGAAAGAGTTTCATCAGCTCGTAAGCATTATCCTGGGGGGCAAGTGGACCTTCAAGGTCAAAGCAAATCAGTCCCAACTTTTCCCTCTTCTATCTTGTCTATCTCGTTAGTCAAGTCGTATCCAGCTATAGGGTTTCCCTTGTGGTCAATCACTTTGCCATCTTCAATCTTGATTTTGTTTTGGCTGAAGGCTTTGAGAGTGGAAACAATCAGGGGAAACTCTCTTTTCAGTCCATACTGGCGAATGAGTCTAAAGAGAGTGTTATTTTCACCCTGTTTCCTTTTTATTTCATCCAGGGGATATCTATCAATTTCCTTCCAGTAGGCATCAAAGGGTTCTCCTCTGATGGAGTAGGTGCAAAAAGTCACTACTGGTCCTCTATCTAACTCCGGGGTTACCAAGTGCATCATTATCCCGGACTTCTGAGTTCTGTTTTCTATGAGTTGCCATATTACCTCTTGCCAGGTACCAGTGGGACCACCGGGTAAGGCTGGGTGGAGGTTAATCATTTTGTATTTTTGGCACATTTCCTCACCCACAATGAGCATGTAGCCGGCTAAAACACAAAGGTCAGGGGAAAAGGTGCCAAGACGTCTCATTATTTCTCTGTCATAATCAAGGCGCCAGGGTGGTAACTTGTTGCTTTCGCCAACAGCAGCCTCTCCTTTTAGATTTCTAAACTTATCATAGGAAAGACAGATAAGCGGGATATTGTAGCTACGAACTAATTCAAAAAAGAGGTCACTCTCCTTAGCTTCTCCTATCTCTCGGTTGCTGAAGACGAAGATGATTTTGCCATCTATTTCTCTTTTTTGAATATTCCTTTGCACTACCTGAAGAAGTTGTCTGGCAGCTTCGTCTCTACCGGTGGAAAACCAACCAATTTTCAGCAAAGCCAAACTCCTCACAAATAGTGCTTTTTGAATCTTGACCAAGTACTGGCAACATGAACTAAAGGGCTTGACTTATGCCCAAAGATTCTGCCCTGCTTGAGAGACTCTATAAAATCGTCTTTGCCTATAAATTCAGGCATTTCCACATAGGCGTTACCGATTTCTGAAGCAGTATGGGCATCGCTACCCGCGCTAACAGGCAGACCGTGTTTATGGGCAAGCTGCCAGGCTCGTGCCGAGCTACCATGGAAGAGGCTTCGGGCGTTAAAGACTTCGATGATGTCAACCTTTGGAATAAGACTTTCGAGAGCCTCATGTCCAAAAGCTGACAGGCGTGCTTGGTCGAAAGGGTGAGGGATGCAAACAAGCCCATCTTGGGCTTTGATTTGAGCTATAGCTTCCTCTGCGGGTAAAGGACTACGAATTTCATTGGTAAG
Source organism: uncultured Dehalococcoidaceae bacterium (assembly GCA_964547155.1). Classification (GTDB taxonomy): domain Bacteria; phylum Chloroflexota; class Dehalococcoidia; order GIF9; family DYGU01; genus CAZJMM01. The sequence goes on from CAZJMM010000044.1 coordinate 6,722, forward strand.
GAATAATCCCATAATTTCACCGTAAGGAGTCAGGATTTCCTCGGCAACAATAACCTGGAAGGAAGCGTCTTTTTTCAACTTAAGAGCACCGGCAATAGTGCCATGGTCTGACACAGCAACACAATTGATTCCAATCTTTAGACAACGGCTAATTATTGTTTCCAAGGATAGAGCACAATCCATAGAATAGACAGTATGAATGTGAAGGTCAGCTTTCAGCAATATTATTAACCTGCTCTCTCTAAATATTCGCCAGTGCGGGTGTCAACTTTAATAATATCTCCATTGTTAATGAAAAGAGGAACCTGAATCATCAGTCCTGTTTCCAGTTTAGCTGGCTTGCTTCCTGCAGTAGCTGTGTCGCCTTTAAAACCAGGACCTGTTTCCACTACTTTGAGTTCAACAGCTACTGGTAATTCTATTCCCACAGGCATGCCTTTGTAGGTGAACATTTCTAAGTTCATTCCTTCTTTCAAATAATTTATGGTTCCCTCAAGTTGTGCTTCGTTGAGGGGTATCTGCTCGAAGGTCTCAGTGTCCATGAAATAAAACAAGTGTCCATCGTTATACAGGTATTGGATAGGGCGATATTCAAGGAAAGCCCGGGTAAACTTCTCACTGGCTTGGAAAACTCGCTCAATAGTATGTCCAGCACGAATGTCATGTAGTCTTAATCGGACCTGAGCTGACCCACGTCCCATCTTAATATGCTGATAGTCAACAACCTGATACAGTTGACCGTTCAACTCAATAGTTACACCCTTCTTTAGCTCTCCAGCATCTATCATAGACACCTCCTACAGGTGGGTTATTAAATCTTTAGGTGCCTTGCTCAACACCCTTGATTTGTTTTTCTCTAAAACTATCACATCCTCAATTCTCACCCCACCCCACCCTTGTATATAGATACCGGGTTCAATAGTGAAAACCGCACCATCCGTCAGGACATCGGTTGAATCTGGAGCCAGCCTTGGTAATTCGTGAGCAGCCAGACCAATACCATGTCCAAGACCATGCCCAAAGGCTTTTTCGTAGCCAGCTTCTTGGATAACTGCGCGAGCTAAATTATCGGCTGTGTCGCCTCTCATACCAGCTTCTATCGTGGCTAAAGCTGTTAGCTGTGCTCCCAAAACAGTATCATAAATCGTGGTAAACTGTTTGTCTGGTTTACCCAAGTAAAATATGCGGCTCAAGTCGCTACAATAACCATCTACTCTGGCACCGATATCAATTAATACTGGTTCCCCAAGAGCAATTTCCCGCTCTGATGGTCTGGCGTGGGGCAAAGCTGAATTAGGACCTGAAGCAACAATCAAATCAAAGGGCACAGAACCACTACCCTCGTTCCGGAGAAATTTCTCAATCTCCCAGGCTAATTCCTTTTCAGTTATAGCAGGTCGTATAATAGTCGAAGCGTATTCAACGGCTTTATCAGCCAGATTTACAGCTTTGAGAATGAGCTCCAATTCCCTAGGTTCTTTCGCAGCACGTAGTGATTCAACAATACCAGAAGTAGCCAAGAGTTGGAAGGAAAGTTGTTTTTCCTTTACTACCTCCAGGAGGTGATGATATAAACTGACCGAAAGACAATCGGCTTCAAATCCCACTTTGTTTAGATTCAGAGTAGAAATTATTTCCGGGAGCCAATCAGTTACCTTGCCTTTAATCCGGATGACTTCCCAGTCCACTGTTTCTCTCTTAGCTTGTTCTACATATCGGAAGTCCACTGCAATCAGAGCATTGTCACGGGTTATAATTAGCCAACCTTCAGAACCGGTGAAGTCTGAGAGATAACGGCGGTTTTCTGGCTGCATTATTAAAATAGCTTCCAGTCCCTTCTCTTCTAACTTGGTGCGTAGCTTCTTTAATCGGCTCATCCAGTGCTTTCTTCCTGCTCCAGCCGGCGTTTATAGGAACACTTCGAGCACTTTGCCAGACCTTTTCGGTACACAATCAGGAGTTTCCCACACCTGGGACAAGATTCTGGAAGAGGTTTGTAGCGGATGGTAAATTTACATTTAGGGAAAGCGCTGCAGCCATAGAAGATTCGCCCTTTTTTACCTGTCCTCTGGACAAGCTCTTGTCCACATTCAGGGCAAGAGGCCCCTGTCTTGACCAAAAATGGCATTGTTACTTTACACTCAGGATAATTACTGCAGGCTAAAAACTTGCCATATCGCCCTCTCTTTATTACCATGGGCTGATGGCAATTAGGGCAAACCTCATCAGTTGGCTGGCTAAAGCTAATTTTATTTATTTTTGTGAAGGCGATGCGTAAACTTTCCTCAAAAGGTGTATAGAAGTTACGCAGCACTGGTACCCATTCCTTCTTGCCCCGGGCTATGTTATCTAGATCCTCTTCCATCTTGGCAGTGAAGCCCAAGTCAACAATTTTTGGGAAATGTTCACTAAGAAGGTCATTGACGATAAATCCTAATTCATCAGGGCGAAAACTGCCGTTTTCTTTGTGTACATATCTTCTTTCCTGGATAGTGGCTAATATAGGGGCAT